>JANTHH010000015.1 GCA_024762485.1 Chromatiales bacterium | reverse complement strand
CGGCAGGCACGCGTCCAGCCGCTCGTCCCGAACTGCCTGCCCTGCTGCCCCGTTCATAGGGGAAGGATAGGTCAGGCGACTCGTTCAGGGCAAAGCCGCAGCTGATAAAGTAGGCACCATGTGCCACCTGAAACTGCCCAGCCAGCGAGTCCACCCGCGATGATCGACAGACGTCTGTCGGTCGCGCCCATGCTGGACTGGACCGACCGCTACTGCCGCTATTTCCTGCGCCTGATCTCCCGTCACACCCTGCTGTACACCGAGATGGTGACCACCGGCGCCATCCTCCACGGTGACCGGGACCGCTTCCTCGGTTTCGACCCGGCGGAGCACCCGCTGGCCCTGCAGCTGGGCGGCAGTGAGCCGGAGGCCCTCGCGCGCTGCAGCCGGCTGGGCAACGACCACGGCTACGACGAGATCAACCTCAACGTCGGCTGTCCGTCGGACCGGGTGCAGTCCGGGCGCTTCGGCGCCTGCCTGATGGCCGAGCCGGCGCTGGTGGCCGAGTGCGTGGCGGCCATGGACGAGGCGAGTGACGTGCCGGTGACCGTCAAGCACCGTATCGGCATCGACCAGCACGACAGCTACGACGCGCTATGCAGCTTCGTCGCCAGCGTCGCCGAGGCCGGCTGCGGGACCTTCATCGTGCATGCCCGCAAGGCCTGGCTGCAGGGGCTGAGCCCGAAGGAGAACCGCGACATACCACCCCTGCGCTACCCGATGGTGCATCAGCTGAAGCGTGACTTCCCCCACCTGCAGTTCGTCATCAACGGCGGCTTCAAGACCCTGGCGCAGGTGCGCGAGCAGCTCGTGGAACTGGACGGGGTGATGATCGGGCGCGAGGTCTACAACAATCCCTGGCTGCTGGCCGGGGCGGACCGGCAGATCTTCGGTGACGACCGGGCACCGGCGAGCCGCCACGCGGTGGTGCGGCAACTGCTGCCCTTCATCGAACAGGAACGCGCAGCCGGCACACCGCTGAACCGTATCAGCCGGCATATCCTCGGCCTGTTCAGTGGTCGACCCGGCGCCCGCGCCTGGCGGCGCCACCTCTCCGAGAACGCCCACCTGCCCGGTGCCGGCCCCGAGGTGATCGAGCAGGCGCTGACACGGGTGCCGGAGGACGAGGCCGTGGCATGGGGTGGCTGAGCCTCACCCTGCTGTGCGCCTTCGCCCTGGCCAGTTCCGATGCCGCCGCCAAGCGCTGGCTCGGTGCACACTCGGCCTGGGACACCATGCTGGTGCGCCTCGGCCTGGCCGGCGTCCTGCTCGCCCCCTGGCTGCTGTGGCAGCACCCGGCAACGCTGACGCCCGTGTTCTGGGGCTGGATGGCCCTGCTGGCGCCACTGGAGGTGATCGCCATGCTGCTCTACATGCGCGCCATCCGCGACCATGCCCTGTCGCTGACCCTGCCCTACATGGCTTTCACGCCGGTGTTCATCATCCTCACCGGCTATTTCATCCTCGGCGAGATGGTCAGCCTGCGCGGGCTATTCGGCATCGCCCTGGTGGTCGCCGGCTCCTGGCTGCTCAACTTCGAGGGCGTGGAGCGGTTAAGGCTGCGCACCCTGCTTGCGCCCTTCGCAGCCATCCTGCGCAACCCAGGCTCGCGCATGATGCTCGCCGCCGCCTTCATCTACAGCCTCACCGCCGCGGGCAGCAAGGCGGCGATGAACGCGGTGGGCAGCGAGGGTTTCGGCGCACTCTATTTCAGCCTGGTGGGCGGCTTCACCCTGCTGCTAGTACTGCTGGTACGCCCCCGGGCCTTCCGCATACTGCAGCAGCAACTGGCTGCCAGCCTGCTGGTGGCGGGGCTAATGGCGATCATGGTGGTGACCCACTTCATGGCCCTTGCCCAGGTCGAGGCCGCCTACATGATCACGGTGAAACGCACCAGCCTGCTGTTCGGCATCCTCTATGGCGCACTGCTGTTCGGCGAGCGCCACCTCGGCCGCCACCTGCTGGCCGGCTCGCTGATGGTCTCCGGGGTGGCTATGATCGCACTATGAAGACCCACTACGCAGACATCACGGCCTATATCACCAAGGACGGCTCCGAGATCCGCGAGCTGATGCATCCCGACGGCCAGGGCAATCGCCAGCAAAGCCTGGCGGAGGCGCGGGTGCCACCCGGCGGCCGGACCCTGCTGCACCGCCACCACCTCAGCGAAGAGCTTTATCACATCACCGCCGGGCAGGGAGAGATGACCCTCGGGAATGAATGTTTTTCTGTCACCGCGGGTGACACGGTATGTATCCCGCCTGGTAGCGCGCACTGTATCGAGAATACAGGCGCAGATATGCTGATCATCCTGTGCTGCTGTAGTCCAGCCTATAGCCATGATGACACTGACATAATGACACCTTAGCAGCCCACTTCTGGACACAAAAAAAGCCCGCACGTCGGGCCATTTTGAAATTAAAGACAAAAGTCCCATCCCATTTTATTGGGAGGGACGTCAACAAAACGCTGGTTCAATCAGCGCTTTCAGCCGTGCATGGTTTTTCCCGGTTTCCCGTGCTGGTCAAGAAGGGGATATCCAGTAAAGTCCTGAGCGACATTCCAACGGCTACAGTAACCAGGCCCAACCCTTCTTTACCGATCACCCAAGCCTTCAGCATATTGCTGAATGAACTCACTATACCGTCGATGAAACAGCTGGTCGGCAGCAGATGTACCGTAGAGTTACAAACCAACCAACTCCGCCGTCAACCCACGATCTTTCACTATGCTCAGGAAGGTGGCTGAGTTAACCGTATCCGGATCATATTCAATCAGGAATAAATGTGGCTTTTCATCGTGGGCCGCGACTGCATCGACACCATCCAGACTCAACAATGCATCACGCAGACCCTCCCGTTGCTCATGACTCGTACTTTCATCGATATGGAGGGTTACGTCGACCATCTTTTTTCCCATGACAAGCTCCTCATTGTTAACTGCCGCAGACATACACTGGAGTCATACCAACGTCACTATGTGTAGTTGAGATCCGACAGAATGCACTCGCAAACAGACTGCAACCAACTAGCCATTTCTCATCCACACATTTGAATTTGTTGACAGCTCTCGGATCATTCTCACATCAAGGCGCAGTAATATCCTTGACTCTGATCAAACCACCCTCGACCTCATCTCTGCGTGCCGTACAGGTGGATGGATCATGGAGATGCATTTTGGTGGAGAACTCCAGAATCTAGGCTAGACTAGAAGCAGGCATTTGCTGTCGTGCCTGCTTTTTCCTTGCATGGTTGAGCAGGGCGGGGCGAGGGTGATTGTTCCGCGCAGAGCTGGTCGTTCGATGATCCCAGCCTCCTGTCATTGTTTTTGCTGCCTTCCGAGGCCAGCTCCCATTTCCGGGGCAGATGGCCCCACGAAGGACAGGGTGTCGCATACACCGTAAACCATTACCACTTAGCATGGCTTGAATAAATATAATTAAATGCTAATATATGGTCCATTCCATCTCGATTTTTCGAGCAACCTTGAGGAACAAATATGTCACTAGAACGCATTGTGATTGCCTTTGCCGGCGCCATGATCCTGTTGAGTCTTGCACTTGGCGTATCTGCCAGCCCTATCTTCCAACACCAATATTGGCTGTATTTCACTGCCTTCGTTGGTTTGAATCTACTGCAGTCCGCCTTCACCGGCTTCTGCCCGCTGGCGATCATTCTGAAGAAGGTTGGCGCCAAGCCAGGTGGCGCTTTCTGAGAGTTCGACAATAGTCACGACAAAAACCGGCCTCGTGCCGGTTTTTTTGTGCCTAGAATTCACCTGACCCATCATTGATTGGAGAACCACCATGCAGAGAATCACCACGCTGCTGTGCCTGATCCTCGGTTTCGCACAGGTACAGGCCGCTGATATCGTCTCCAGCAAGGGTATCGGCATGGAGCTGGCCCGTGACATTGCCAACGCGGCGGTGATGGCCTGCCGCAAGGACGGCTACAACGTCAGCGCCGTGGTGGTGGACCGCCATGGTCTGCTGCGCGCCGCACTGCGCGACGACCTGGCGGCCCGCTTCACCTTGGAGATCGCCCAGCGCAAGGCCAACATGACGGTGATGGCATGGACCGACAGCGGTGCATTCCGCGAGGCCCGCCGGGACATCCAGCAGGAACTGAACCACATCGATGGCCTGATCGTCATGGAAGGCGGGGTGAAGATCAGCGCCGGCGGCTACAACCTGGGTGCGGTGGGTGTCAGCGGTGCCCCGGGTGGCGAGAAGGATGCGGCCTGCGCCCGCGCGGCGCTGGCGGCGCTGTCGGAGCGGCTCGAGTTCGCCATGGAGGATTGAGAAGGACACTGGCTGTTTGCCGGTCACGCAAAATCTCTCCCTGACGGTCGAGATGACAGGATTTTATAGTGGACTGTGGCAAGGCGTGGCGGCACCGGGATTGCTGGCCAGCCAGCCCCCAACCCCCCCAGTCTTGTCATTTCGACAAGCGCAGCGCGGAGAAATCCTCAAACCCGGTGGGCATGGCGGCGTCATCGGTGGTTTGCCAGTGTGACAAGATCTCTCCCTGACGGTCGAGATGACAAGATTTGGAAGAGAGAGCGGGGAGTGATTGGTGGTCGTGCAAGATCCCTCCCTGGCGGTCGAGATGGCAAGGTTTGAACCTGTCGGGGCCGAATAACCCTTGTCATTTCGACAAGCGCAGCGCGGAGAAATCTTCAGCCCCTGGCGATCAGTCCGCCACGGGTTCGGCAAAGAGGTCATGGGCGCCGGCGCCGGTGATCGCCACCTCGACAAAGTCGCCCACATCCAGTTCCCAGTCACCCGGGATCAGTACCTGGCCGTCGATCTCGGGGGCATCACTGGGACCGCGGGCGATGATCTGGTGATCGTGTACCTCGTCCACCAGCACAATCATCTTCTGCCCCACCTTGGCCAGTAATTTGTCGCGGCTGATGCGTGCCTGCACCCGCATGAAGCGCTCGCGCCGTTCCTCCTTGATCGCTTCCGGCACCGGGTCGGGCAGGGCATTGGCGGCGGCGCCGTCCACCGGCGAGTAGGCGAAACAGCCGACCCGGTCCAGCCGGGCCTCCTCGATGAAGTCGAGCAGCTGCCTGAAGTCGTCCTCGGTCTCGCCGGGGAAACCGACGATGAAGGTGGAACGCAGGGTCAGGTCGGGACATTCCGCGCGCCAGCGCTTGATGCGATCGAGCACCTTCTCGGTGGCCGCCGGGCGCTTCATCAGCTTGAGTATCCGCTGGCTGGCATGCTGCAGCGGCATGTCCAGATAGGGCAGGATGCTGCCGTCAGCCATCAGCGGGATCAGGTTGTCGACATGCGGATAGGGGTAGACATAGTGGAGCCGGGTCCAGGCCTGCAGCTGGCCCAGTTCCTTGCACAGGGTGGTGAGCCGGGTGTCCAGCGGCTTGCCCTCGAAGAAATCGGTGCGGTATTTCAGGTCCAGGCCGTAGGCGCTGGTGTCCTGGGAGACCACCAGCAGCTCGCGCACCCCGGCACCCACCAGTCGCTCGGCCTCGCCCAGCACCTCGCCGATGGGGCGGCTGACCAGGTCGCCGCGCATGCTGGGGATGATGCAGAAGCTGCAGCGGTGGTTGCAGCCCTCGGAGATCTTCAGATAGGCATAGTGGCGCGGTGTCAGCTTGATGCCCTGGGCCGGGATCAGGCTGCCGTAGGGGTCGTGGGGCGCCGGTGCGTGGGCGTGCACCGCTGCCATCACCTCTTCATAGGCATGGGGACCGGTGACGGCCAGCACGTCGGGATGCACGCCGCGGATCTGCTCCGCCTTGGCGCCCAGACAGCCGGTGACGATCACCCGGCCGTTGTCGGCCAGCGCCTCGCCGATGGCGTCGAGCGATTCCTCCACTGCTGCGTCGATGAAGCCACAGGTGTTGACCACCACCAGGTCCGCACCTTCATAGGTGGGCGACAGACCATAGCCCTCGGCGCGCAACTGGGTGAGGATGCGTTCGGAGTCGACCAGGTTCTTCGGGCAGCCGAGGCTGACAAAGCCGATGTTGGGGTTGTTTTCTTGGGACATGGCGGGTGACGTGTACTGCCGGATGGGGCGGGTATTGTAACCAACATTCGGCCCTGGGGCTGTGCCGCGAACCCGCTGCTCAGTGAATCAGCCGGAACAGCTCGCCGCGATACTGCTGCACCAGCGGGTGTTCGCCGCCGAGCACGTCGAATATGGCAAGCAGGCCACGCCGGGCCTTGCCGTTCTGCCAGTCACGCTGGGCGCGCAGGATGGTCATCAGCCCGAGCAGTGCGGCCTGGTAGTCGTCAGACAGCAGATCATGGGCGGCGAGCGCAAAACGACCCGCGTGGTCCTCCCCGTCGGCCTGCAGCCGTTGCTCCAATACTGCACGGTCCGCCACCTCCGCCGCAGCGAGGATGAAATCCAGATGGGCGATGAGGCTGGCGATCCCGGCGCTGTCGCGTGCCGGCTGCGGCAGGGCGTTGAGCAGCTCAGAGGCATCCTCATAGCGCTCCTCGCGCATCAGCAGCTTGGCCATCATCGCCGGCAGGTTGAGATTATCCGGATCATTGACTGCCGCCTCGGCGAGCATCTGCAGTGCCCGGTCGCGTTCACCCCCGTTCCAGGCCTCGGCCGCCGCCAGACGCACCTTGTCGGTCATGGCCGAGAGATGGTTCTCGATGATGGCACGGTAGTCCGCTGCCGGCTGCACCCCGCGCACCGTCTCGACAACAACCCCTCCGCGGTACAGCTTGAACAGCGGCAGGCTCTTCACCTGCTCGCGCGCCGCCAACGCCTTTTCCCGGTCGGTATCCACGGACACCAGCAGGAAACGGCCGCCCATCTGCCCGGCCAGGTCGATCAGCATCTCGCGCTGGCGCAGCGAGGGACCGGCCCAGGGCGCCCAGAAGTCGACCACCACCAGGCCCTTGTGCGAGTTCTCCAGAACCAGCTGGTCGAAGTTGGCATCGGTGCCTTCCAGCACGTGCTGCTCGGGGCTCACTGTGCCGGCGTCCCCAGCAGCTCTGCGAGGTTCACGCCCGGTGTCTGCTCGATCTCCACCACCAGCGTCTCGGACAGCGGGATCTCGTCGGCGGCGATGTGCGGCAGCAACTGCTCGCAGATCTGCTGGACGATGAGCATCCCGGCACGGTTGGGGTCTCCTTCGGACAGGGCCTGTATGCCCTCGTGGAGGTTCAGCAGGTAGGCACGGAACGTCTGATCCCGGCCCGGCACGTCCATTGCGCTGAAATCATCGCGGAAACTGATGTGCAGCTCGCGGCCGCTGCCGTCCTCCCGGTCCAGCACGCCAATCTTGATCGGGCCTTCGATATCCATGCGCTTTCTCCCCGCCGGCTGTTCAGATGAATGAATGGATGGCCGACAGATATACCAGTATTGCCCCCTACCCTACAAAGACCGCGTTTATGCCGCCGGCTTGACCCCCGTGCACACGGCGGGCAATATCCCGCCCCCTGTTCGCGGTGCCAGCCGGCAGGCTGGTTAAACGGGAAGCCGGTGCGGGGTGATCACTGATCCCCCCAAGGCCGGCACTGCCCCCGCAACGGTAACCGGGTGAAATGCCCGTCTCGAACCACTGCGCCGCTGGCGTGGGAAGGGAGACGGGAAAGGCCATGCCTCACCCGGGAGTCCGGAGACCGGCCCGAACGGACCACCGACATCGCGGAGGGCGATGGCCGGGTGTCTGCCGCGTGCCCGTCGCCGACCCCCTGCCCCCTCCGCACCGACACCACAGACGCCGGCGCGGGTGAGTGCCGGCAGGGGATCCACACATGAAAAAGACACTTTTTGCCGTCGCCATGCTCGCCGTCGGCAGCACCATGGGACAGGCCGCCGACAGCCTCGACCCCGTGCTGGTGACCGCCACCCGGACGGTCACTACGGCAGACAAGACCACCGCCAGCGTCACGGTCATCGACAAGGACGAGATCGAACGGATGCAGGCCCTTGATGTGGCCGATCTGCTGCGCGGCCAGCCAGGCATCGATATCGGTCGCAACGGTGGCCCGGGCCAGCCCGCCTCGATCTTCATCCGCGGCGCGGAAAGTGATCACACCCTGGTGCTGATCGATGGCGTGCCCATCAACCCCGGCACCCTGGGCAATGCGGCGATACAGAACATCAACCCCAGCCTGGTGGAGCGCATCGAGATCGTGCGCGCCCCCATGTCCAGTCTGTACGGATCGGCGGCCATCGGCGGGGTGATCAACATCATCACCCAGGCCGGCGCCGACGCCCCCAAGGGCAGTCGGGTCACCAGCCAGGTTGGCAGTGATGACACCCTCAACCTGAGCGCCGGCACCCGTTTCCGTGGTGGTAAGGCCCGCCTGTCGCTGGATGCCAGCCATCTGCAAACCAGCGGCTTCCCAAGCGAGGCCAGTACCAGCCTGGATCGTGGCACACGCAACGACTCGCTCAACGGGCAGCTGGACTACGGCGATGCCTGGCAAGGGCTGCGCCTGCAGACCATGGTCAGCCGGGGCAGGACCGAATATTCCTCCTTCGGCACCCCGCTGGACCAGGACTTCGACAACAGCCTGTTCAGTGTCCGCTCGATCAACACGATCCGGGACGATTGGCAGTCCACACTCATCCTGAGCCGGATGAGCGACCAGATCGACCAGAACCAGGCCAACTATCTGGGCGAGTTCGACTTCGCCCACACCACCCGCTACACCCTGGACTGGCAAAACGATTATCAGCTCGGCGACAGCCACCTGATCACCGCCGGACTGGTCCTCGAACGGGAGAACACCGACGCACGCAGCTTCGGCACCTCCTTCGATCGCAGCCTGGACAACCAGGCGCTCTATCTGCAGGATCAGATCGAGCAGGGTCCGCACACCACCGTGGCCGGGCTGCGTCTCACCCACAACGAAAGCTTCGGCGACAACCTGGTGTGGAACCTGGGCCACAGCTATCAGGCCACCGCGACAACTCGCCTGCGCGCCAACATCGGCACCGCCTACCGCGCCCCCAGTGGCACCGACCTGTACGGCTATGGCGGCAACCCCAGTCTGCAGCCTGAACAATCCCTCTCCACGGACCTCGGCCTGGAGCAGCGTCTCGACAGCCACAGCAGTCTGGAGGCCAGTCTGTACTACAGCCGCATCCGCAACCTGATTGTTACCAACTTCTACGACCTGGATGGCATCGACCAGTTCGGCGATGGCTGGTTGATCGACGATCCGCTGAACGAGAATGTGGCCCGGGCCACCATCCTCGGTGCCGAACTGAGCTACCGGCTGCGCCTGGCCCCCTGGCTGCTCGACGCCGGCGTGGATTGGAAACAACCCAAGGACCAGGACAACGATGTCTGGCTTGCCAGGCGCGCCCGCTTCTCCGCTCACAGCTCCCTGAGCTATGTCACCCCGGGATGGGATGCCAGCCTGGATATCCAACACCAGGGTAAACGCAAGGACTCGCTCTGGAACAACACGGTCCTCGACGCCTACACCCTGGCCCATGCAACCGCCCGTTTTCATCTCGACCGCCACCTGACTCTGCAGGCCAGGGTCGAAAACCTGACCAACACGAGTTATGAGCTGGCCGGGGGCTTCAACACCCCGGATCGGGGCTACTATCTGAGCATAGCGATCGATGACTTCGACTGAGCAAGGGAGCCTATCTGCATGACAAAACGCCTCACCCGCATCTACACCCGCAGCGGCGACGACGGCACCACAGGTCTCGCCGATGGCTCCCGCCTGCCCAAGGACAGCCCGCGGGTGGCGGCGCTGGGCACGGTGGACGAGCTCAACAGCCAGCTCGGCGTGGTGCTCGCGCTCGACCTGCCCGACGAACTGACGGGCCTGCTGCAGAGCATCCAGCACCGGCTGTTCGACCTCGGCGGCGAACTGGCACTGCCCGGCGCCACCGTGATTGACGACACCCTGATCGGTGCGCTGGAACAGACCATCGATCGCCTCAATGCCCGGCTGCCGCCGCTGCGTGAGTTCGTGCTGCCGGGCGGCAGCCTGCCAGCGGCGCACTGCCACCTCGCGCGCACCGTGTGCCGCCGTGCCGAGCGCGCGCTGCTGCGACTTTCCCGCCAGGAGGCTGTAAACTCCGCCTCCCTGAGATACCTGAACCGGCTCTCCGACCTGTTGTTCGTCCTGGCCCGCCTGCTGGCCCGCCAGAACGGGGGGGCGGAGGTGCTGTGGCAACCCGGAGAGCCCGAGACATGAAACAACCCGTAGTACTCATCGGTGTCGGCGAGATGGGCGGCGTGTTCGCGCGCGGTCTGCTACGTCTCGGTCACCCGGTCTATCCGGTGACCCGTGACAACGACATGGCCGAGATGGCACAGCAGCTGCCCGACCCTGCCATGGTGCTGGTTGCGGTGGGTGAGAAGGACCTTCAGGCCACCCTGGCGACGATCCCCGCAGTGTGGCGTGACAAGCTGGCGCTGCTACAGAACGAGCTGCTGCCGGCAGACTTCGCCGGCCTGCCCGACCCCACCGTGATCTCGGTATGGTTCGAGAAGAAGCCCGGCATGGACGCCAAGGTGATCATCCCCTCGCCCGCCTACGGGCCCCGTGCACCCTTGCTGCACGACGCCCTGGCCACCCTGGGCATCCCGGTGCGGGTGCTGGATGACCCCGGGCAACTGCTGTTCGAGCTGGTGGTCAAGAACCTCTACATCCTCACCAGCAACATCGCCGGGCTACGCAGCGGCGGTACTGTCGGCGAGTTGTGGGCCGACCACCGTGACCTCGCCGGTGCCGTTGCCCGCGATGTCATCGCGTTGCAATCGGCACTGACCGGACAGTCCCTCGACGAGTCGGCACTGATCGAGGCCATGGTTCAGGCCTTCGAGGGTGACCCCGAACACCGCTGCATGGGACGCAGCGCAGCGGATCGTCTCGCCAGGGCACTACAACATGCCGACCGGCTCGGGCTTGCTGTACCGATGCTTCACGAGATCGCCTCGGCAGCGCGCTGATACCGTCAGGAACGTATCCAATCGTCTTCAGTCAGAGAAATCCATGAACAATCCAGAACGCGAAATCGTACCCGGCAGCCAGGTCACCATGCACTTCTCGCTGTCACTCCCCGACGGCACCGAAGCGGTGTCCACCTTCGGCGAGGAACCCCTAAGCTTCGCCATCGGCGACAAGACCCTGCAACCGGGCCTGGAACTCGGACTCTACGGCCTCAAGGCCGGGGACACCCAGACCCTGACACTGGATCCGGAGCAGGCCTACGGCGAGCATGATCCCAACATGGTCTACACCATGCCGCTGAGCGACTTCCCCGCCGACATGCAGCCCGAGGTGGGCCAGATCATCGCCTTCGCCACGCCTACCGGCGACGAGGCGGCCGGCAGCATCCTGGCGGTGAACGGTGACGAGGTGTCGGTGGATTTCAATCACCCCCTGGCCGGGCGTGAGGTCATCTATCGCGTCGAGATCCTCGAGGTCGGCAGTCCGCGGCCCGCGGAGGATCCCGACGAGGACAGCTGCAGCAGCTGCTAGACTGTCTGCCTGCCCCTTGAGACAAAGACCATGAAGATCATCCTCGCCAATCCCCGCGGATTCTGTGCCGGTGTCGATCGTGCCATCGAGATCGTCGAGCGGGCACTCGATGCCTTCGGCGCACCCATCTATGTCCGTCACGAGGTGGTGCACAACCGCTTCGTGGTGGAGGGGCTGCGCGAACGCGGCGCGGTCTTCGTCGACGAACTGGCCGAGGTGCCGGATGGCAGCACGGTGGTCTTCAGCGCCCACGGTGTGTCACAGGCGGTGCGCAAGGCAGGCGATGAACGCGACCTGACCGTCTTCGACGCCACCTGTCCACTGGTGACCAAGGTTCACCTGGAGGTGGCGCGTCACTGCCGGCAAGGCAACGAGGTGGTGTTGATCGGTCACAAGGGCCATCCCGAGGTGGAAGGCACCATGGGCCAGTACTGCTGCGACAGCGGTGCAGGGATCCACCTGGTGGAGACCCCGGACGACGTGGCTTCACTGACCGTTGGGAACCCCGACAAGCTGGCCTTCGTCACCCAGACCACCCTGTCGATGGACGACACCGTGCAGGTCATCGATGCGCTGCGCCGGCGTTTTCCCAACATCAGCGGCCCGAAGAAAGACGACATCTGCTATGCCACCCAGAACCGTCAGGACGCAGTGAAGCGGCTTGCCGCTCACTGCGACCTGGTACTGGTGGTGGGCTCGCCCAACAGCTCCAATTCCAATCGTCTGCGCGAACTGGCGGAAAAGCAGGGCAAGCGCGCCTACCTCATCGACGGTGCCGAAGATATCCGCCGGGAATGGCTGGAGGGTGTGGAGACCATCGGCGTCACCGCCGGGGCCTCGGCACCCGACCTGCTGGTCGAGCAGGTCATTGACCAACTCAGGGCCTGGGGCGCCGAGGACGTCGAGAGCGATGGCGGTCAGCCTGAAGAGGTGGTGTTCGCACTGCCGAAGAACCTGGCAAAGGCGATCGCTGCCAAACAGGGCTGATCACCAGCAACCGGTGGTCTGCCCCAGATTGTCCAGCGTGAAGGTTGCGCAAGCCGCATCGTTGGCAAGTTGCGACCCGAGGGCGGTAGCGGTCAGGGTGTAGCTGCCCGGGGCCACAACAGCGGTTACCCGGTAGTTACCATCCGGCGTGTCATAACTGGTTGGCACCGTGCAACTGGCATGGTTGTATGCCAGAAACTGCGAGTAACAACGCTCCAGCCCCTGTGCCGTATCGCTCAAGGCTTCCCTGGCCGCCTGCCGCTTCACCTTGGTGGTCTGCTGCGTGTACAGCGGGTAGACGATCATCGAGAGGATGGTGAGCACCGCCACCACCACCATCAGCTCGATCAGGGTCACGCCCTGTTGTTTAAGACTCATGCACCTGCACCCTTAGTCACGATTCTCGGTCCAGTAGGTCCGGCGCCGCAATGTGCCGAAGTCGATGTTGTCGATCGGTTGCTCGGGCCCCACCACGATGATCGGGTTGCCTTCCTCCGGCAGCAGGGCCTTCGGTGACGGCGGGATGCCCATGCGGCCGAGCTGCTTGCGCCGGTCGGGACGGGTCAGGTCGTTGACATCCCCTACCGCGTCGAGATTCATAATCGGCGCGGCAGTCCACAGATCGACTGCGTAGATATAGCCGCCGCCTTCCGCGGCACCGCAGACCGACGAGGGTGCCAGCGGCGCATAGGTGGTGAAGAACACCTGATTGTTGATGGTTGTCGAACGGCTGAGCACCTTCTCGCCACCATCGGTCAGGCGGATGAACCAGCCATCCGAGGATGTGAGGTCCGCATAGGCCGCGGCCTGCGCAGCCCCGGTCAGCTCACCGACATCATTGTCCGTGGCATCGTAGAGATCGCTCTCATCAAGGCTCGCCGGATAGTCAGGATTACCATCGTTGTCCGCGTCGAAGGGAGGACCGTAAATGTCGTTCATGCGAATCATGTAGAAACGGTCTTCCACGATCGTATCCAGAGGATGGGCACGCCAGCCGGAGCCGATCAGCAGTGCCAGCGAGGGATATCCGGGTGTATCCACCTTCACCAGGTCGGGTGCATAGTAGAACTTGCGGTTGCCGCTGGCGTCATCGGCAATCGCAAGGTCCGCCACAACCGTTGCACTCACCAGGTCATCGGCGCTGGCAGCACCATTGTGGATATCGAAACGCCAGACCTGCCCGCCCATGTCACCGACATACATCTGGTCGGCAAGGCCGTCGTAGTTCATGTCGATGACACGCACCTCAGAGGGGATGCTGTAGAGCATGGCAGAGAGGTTCTCGTTGAAACCCGCACCCGGTCCGGCCGACCACAGCAGGTCACCACTCTCCGCATCCACCATGAATATCGCCCGACCCTCACTGTCCGCGGTACGCACGGCGTTGACATCGTTGTCGGTGTCATAGCCGCCACCGAAGATCAGCACCTTCTTGACTGTGGTGCCGATCTTCACCTGGCTGAGCACCGGCTCCGACCAGCTCTGGGCCAGTTCGCTGAAGTCGCCAGCTCCACCCTGGATACTCCACATCAGCCGCGGCGCCGAGCGGTTGGTCACATCCAGCGCATAGTAGTTGCTGCCACCCCGGCGCATGCCGACATAGAGATAGACATGGTCACCCTCGCTGGAGGTGATCTGCGCATCGCCATTGACATCCTTGACCCAGAGGGTCATGCCGCCATCCATGCCATAGATGTGATCCAGCGCGGACGAGTTGCGGTATTTCCTCTCGAGGTTGACCAGCAACTCCGGCGGGATGAAGGCGAACTGCTCTGCCCCGGTGCTGGCATCCACCGCGTGGATGAAACCGTTGTTGGTGCCGAAGAACACCGTGGTATCGGGGGAGGCATCGGTGCCCCCGTAGGTGGCGATGACCGGTACCGAATGCAGTGGATCACCCAGTTCCTTGCGGATTTCACTGGTATCGCCGTCATCGTCGTAGTCGGCCTTGTCCACGCCACGGGCCCACTGCAGGACCTCCTCGAAATAGGCATCGCTTTCGGCCTCCATACCCAGCATGGCCTTGGTAATCGCCGTGTTGCTCTCGCTCAGAGCGTTACTGGCGTGGCTGAGGGTATTGCTGGTCCCGGTATAGGTATAGACATCCCGTGCCGCAGGCATCTGTGATGCTGCACCACCATCCGTTACCGAAGAACCGTCGACGGCATCGCTCCACCAACTACGTGCCGTCGACTTGAAGAAGCCACTGGCCGCATCCACAGCTGGCGAGCCATTGACATCCACGATCTCTGTCGCCTCGGTCGCCGAGCCGTACAGGCCATAACGCTTCAGGTTGCCGGGCCAGCGGGTTGCACTGCTGGGCTTGAACAGGGAAAAGTAGATCTCGTTACGGTGAGTCAGCCGGTTGAAGCTGTTCACCGTGGCACCCGGTGCGACGAAGGTGGTATCCACCGCCAGGATCTCGCGGATGATGTTCTGGAATACACCCGCCAGCTCGCTCGCGGTCGAGGCCGAATGGTATTCACCATCGCCCTTTTGCGCCAGGTCCTTGAGGAAGTCGATGGCATCCTTCTGGCCACCCTCGTCCAGGTTGAAGCCGACGGTGTAGGTGCGCACGTTCTGAATACCGTTCAGCGGGGAGGGCCGCTGGTCTGCCGTCGCCAGGAAGTCCACCAGCTCCCGGCCGCATTCCTCGCCTGGATCACCCGTACAGGTGGCGCCGGTGAGACTGCTGATGAGATCAGCAGAGTTATTGTGGTTGGCCTGACCATCGGTGAGCAGCACGATATAGCTCGACTGGCATTCATCCACGATCGGCGAGATATAGACCGGGCTCCCTTCAATACGCTCATCGACGCAGGCCGGTGAATTCGGATTGGCGTTCGTGCAGCTTGGGCCCCGTACCACGGTGCCGCCGGTGTATGACGAGGGGTGGCTGAGCCGGCCATAGGTCACCTGGTTGCCGCGCTCCCTGCCATACAGCACATCCTCACCCCGGTAATAACTTGCAGCCTCGTACAACGTGTCCACGATCGGCGTATAACCGCTGGGCACGAACTCCTCGACAATCTCGTGCAACTTGTTCCGCACCGTGTAGACCGGCAGGTTGCCCAAGCCACCGAACTGCACCTTCACGCGCAACAATGGCGCGGCACCCGCTGAGTCGTCATAGGTGTAGGCACGACGGCGGCCACTGCCCGTCGCACCCACGACAAAGGCCATGGCATTGCCCGACGACCAGCCTGGACGGGCCACGATGGACTCGATGACACTGCTGAGATCGGGTGACTCATAGGTACCGTTGGTGATCCACTCGCCTGGCGTCCAGTTGACGACGCCAACGGTCGGACGATCACTAATGTTATTGATGGCAGAGGAATAGGCCTCTGCATTGTCGGCATTTTCACCCTTGATCGAAATTCCCACGCCCGAGGTATCGGAGGCGCGCGCAGTGAACTGCAAATGTGCCTCGAGGATGGTGGCACCGTTGGCAATACGCACATCACCGAAACGGAGCCCGTTGACCTGGGTGCTGCGGATATCGAACTGGTTGCCGGTGATACTCATGTTGCCGTTTCCTGCATCCTGCTCCGCATCGTTAACGGAGCGGTCCACGCGGTATACGACCCACTGGTTGAAGCAGCCGCCAGTAGCGGGCACCGAGTCAGGATCGTAGGTGACGCGCAGGCGCGGCGCGCGGCTCGGATCACCCTCGTAGCTCAGTGCCACGCGATTGGTAAGATCGGAACCGGAGATCTCGAAGGCCATGTGGTTATTGCCACACCAACCGCTGCGATTGACCACCTCCTGCACCACTGACGAGATGTCTGCCGTCTGGTAGACCGTGTCGCTGACCCAGGCCTCTGGCGTCCAGCTGACACTGGCCGTGGTCTTGCTAAGGGAGCTGAGGCTTGTTGCTGTCGTCCCGAAAGGTGCCGCATCGTCTTGCGCCACGCCCTTGATGGCGAGGTTGACCGCATCGGAGCTGCTCTGAGCCGCGGTGAATTCAATTGTGGCGCTGGTGATGGTCGCACCCTGTGGGATCGCGATATCGGAGAACCGCAGGCCCACCTTCTGTTGCTGAGGTGCGGCAGCAGTGTAGGTCACACTCAGCTGCGGCGCACCGCTCACGCTGCCGTTGCGGGTATAGGGGCAACGGTCACCACCGGAAACGTGCGTGGCCAACAAAACCACCGGATTGCCACTGACCCAGTCCGGGCGATCGATGATCTCCTGAAGGATTACAGACATGTTGGGACTGGTGTAGGTGTCGTTTTTTGTCCACGCAGTTGGAGACCAATCTGTAAACGCCGTGGTCTTCGGTCGGTCAGAGATGTTGTTATTGACGTTTTCGAAGGTCGGTGGATTAGCATCATCCTGGCCATAGAAGCGCAACTCGAGATCAGCGGAATTGCTCTTACAGGCTGTCAACGTCAGGCGTGCGTCACTGATGGTGGCACCTGGCGGGATGTCGATGTTCTGGAAGCGCACACCATTGATCTGATCAGATTGCAGGTTCCACCAACTGCCATTCCATGCCATGTTGCCGGAAAGCTTCTGCTCTTCATCGTCGGTGTTGATTGCAACAGTACGCTCGATGGTGGTGGAACCACCGGATGCGGAACCGTAGGCCATGTCGAGCGTGGTGCTACCGAAGTCCATCAGCATGGTGCTGCCGATCTCTTCCACGTCATCACTACCATTGGTGATCTGCGAGGAGACATCGCCGGGCGATTCCTCGGATGCGGCTGTCGAAATCTCTTCATCCACGTAGCTGGTGGGAAACAGGATGGGACCACCGGGGTCATTGAAGCGCATCAGTCCGATGTTGACGTTGGTGACGCTGTCCAGCACCGTGTGCAGGGCCGCCTTCATGTGTTCCATGCGGTTAAGCCCTGTGCTCCCGACCGAACTGCTCATGGAGCCGGAGGAGTCCAGGATGAACAGCACGTTGGGCCGGGTATTCTGCACCGCTGCCGGGCTTGCAAAGAATATCTCGGTGTCATCAGCGAGTACGGGAAAACTCGCAAACAGCATGCAGAAGCAGCCGATTGCTGCAGACTTGATTCCAGATAATGACATGTTCATTCTCCTGCGCATCATTGCTGCGGCTCCGGGGCGATCCAGTAAAGCCCCTGGTCGAGGTTTGACCTGGCTACCACCACGCCATCGGTTTGGGCCATCTGGCCCTCACCATGTATTCGAAATTGATAGGACACCATCCCTCCCTCGCCGAGGGAGTATCCCGGCGCGCCGGTGATGGCGGCCATCTGTGCATCCTGCGCCACGCTGAACGTCAGCCCGCTCGCACTCATTTCCGACAGGGTCGGCTGGGTGATGGTGACACTGCCGCTGATGGCATCGGCCAGGTAGTCGGGCGTGTTGGTGACATCCTCGATGCCCGTCTCGGCCAGCTGGAAGGCGACGCTCTGCAGCCGCTGACTGGTCGACATCTTCTCTTCCTGCAGTGCGATCCGTGCCGCACCCATGCCGAGCATCGTCAGCAGGATCAGCATCCCCAGTGCCGCGATCAGCACCACGCCCCGTTGTCTTTGCATCACCGTTCCGCTCATCACAGGGTTTCCCGTCTGTTGCGCATGGGCACCATCACGTTGAAGGCACGGCGCAGTTTCTTGTCCACCGGGTGCGTCATCGTGGCACCCGTCGTTCCTTCTGGCTCCACCGCCTGGCCGGCGAGCACGTAAGTCAGGCCGTCGTCCTCCTCCAGCACCGGGGTGCTTGAGGACAGCAACAGCCCGATCCTGGCCGACACCACCCGCCGCATGTCCAGGGCGGCATCATCTGCCTCGAGATAACGCACATTGTTGCTTCCGTCGAGGTAGCCATAGACCACCTGGAGGTTATCGACACCCGCAATCAGTTCCGACGCAGACCCGGCACCGGTGGCACCCGACGGCTTCACGAACAAGGCATTGATCGGATCACCTGCCGGGTTGCTTCGTCCGGTGGGACCGACGAAATAGATATTTGAATTGAAACGTCTCAGATTGGCCTCGCCGGCCGCGTAGGGCTTGAGAAAACGCCCCTGTATGCCCTGCTCATTGACATTACCCGCACCGCCGTAACCGATGGGGCCGCCGCTGGACGTGGTCGGCTCGTTGGTGCGCTGGAAGACGGTCGAACGATCACAATCCGAGACGATGAGCAGATCACCCTGGCCGATGGTCTTGGCGGTGTCGTCATCGATGATGAACTGGGCATTGGTGATGTCGTGGCTGGTGATCTCGATCGGTACGGCGGCGGCATACTGGACCACCAGGACATCCGTGCCTGTCAGCACCTCGCCATTGTTCTGTTCACCGTCAACCAGTTCAGTGATCGCCGTCTCCTCGCCCGTGGACCAGCCGGAGACATCGGTCTCGTAACCACGCAGTGCCGTCTCCTGGAAGGTGCCTGCCGTGCCGAGGAACGACCCGACCGCCATCACGCTGGCACCCTTGGTCTCATTGAGCGGCGTATTCTCTTCCGGCATCGGCGCATCGGCACACCCCTGGTAACCGAGCATGCGCAGGTCGAACGAGATCATTTCCACTGCGGCACGCCCCATGTCCTGCATCTCCGAAACCGCGATATTGGTGCGGTAGGTGGATTTCTGGTTCACGAAGAGGCTGACCACGCCGACCATCAGGAACAACGACAGCGCCAGGCCGATCATCAGCTCCGCAAGGGTCAGGCCGGCCTGCCGTTTCGGCAGACGATGCTCAGAGAATGACTTCGAGCATGACATTTCTCACCCCCCCTTCGTCTGTCGCCACGTTGGCCGAGGTGTGCGGCCAGGAGACCGTGACCGTGAAATAGGCATCGTCGCCGATGTCGCTCCTGGCGATGGCCGCGCTGGATCCGGCGGGCAGCGCGGGCACGAACTTGTCAGCACCCAGGTCGTAGACATCCTGGAAATAGGAAAAGACCTCGAAGGCGTCGTTCTGCGCCACTTGTGCCGGCGTGCAACCGGTCGTGCAGTCAACGGCCGATGGCGCCGTGTCGGTGGCATTGAAGGCGTAGGCGCCATAGGTGCCGTTGTCCACGGCCGCCGGATTCGCCCGCATGCGGTCGACGATCTCCTGGGCGATGTTCATGGCGGTGGTCTGCAGGTAGGAATCCTGGGTGTAGCGCAGCGAGGCGGTCTGCATGCCGGCCAGGCCGAGCACACCGATCGACAGGATGATGACGGTGACCAGCAGTTCGATCAGGGTCAGGCCCGCCTGGCCGCGTCTGGTGGGCAAGGGATTCATCAGCTGCACCCCGTGCTGTTGACGGCCAGGTGGCCGAGTGAATTCATAGTCATGATGCGTCCTTCGGTATCGCCATCCTTGCAGAGGTCGAAATTGCCGCCCGGCGTGGTCTCCAGGAAGCCTCGCGAGGTGAACACCAGCGTGGTTACGCCCGTGGTGCTGTCCAGGGTCACCCCATTCAAGGCGGGCAGCACCGCCACGGTGACACCGTCGGAATCCACCGCTGTGGCGCCCCCGCCCCACTCGTTGGCCCCGGCACCGTTGTTGCTGGTGATGGTGACGCTGCGATCGCGTTTCATCGCCTCGCTGCGCACCAGTTGCAGGAACGACTTGAATTCGTTGTTGCCGTTGGCGATGCGATTGGTGGCGATCATTCCCTGGTAAGCGGGCACCACCGTCAGGGTGAGGATGATGGCGACCGCCAGGGTCACCATCAGTTCGATCAGGGTCAGGCCTTGTTGTCGGCGTGTATCCACGTTCACCTTTGTTCATCCTGTGCATTCGATCCTGCCGCCACAGCCCGCGAGGTGGGAGTGCGGACGACTCTAGTGGCTAATGCTAGTGGCTCCGTTGCCAGTCGACCTCACCACTCATCGTCTTATCCCGACCGCTCGTCAGGAATTACGCCGCTTTCGGAATTACCTTCCCGATGGCACTGAAATACCGCCAGCGGTTATCATCGGCATTCACGATGATCCGTCCCCCCAGCCTGCAGGAATCCAAAGCAACCCGTGTCTGACATCATCATCATCGGCGGCGGTGTCCTGGGCTTGCTCAGCGCCCGCGAACTGGCCGCCAGCGGCGCCCGCGTGACCCTGCTCGAACGTGGCGAGACCGGCCGCGAATCCTCCTGGGCCGGGGGCGGCATCGTCTCGCCGCTCTATCCCTGGCGCTACGCCGAGGCGGTCTCCGCACTGGCGGGCTGGAGCCAGCAGCACTACCCGGGACTGGCGGGGGAACTGATCGCGGACACCGGCATCGACCCCGAGTTCTACCCCTGCGGCCTGCTGATCCTCGCCGCGGACGAACAGGACACGGCGCTGGCCTGGGCGATGGCCCACCAGCGCCGGCTGCACATCATTGATCGGCGGGAAGTGCGGGCGCTTGAACCGGCCATGGCCGACCCGGCCGAATCGGCAATCTGGATGCCGGGCATCGCCAACCTGCGCAACCCCCGGCTTGCCGAGTCACTGCATGCCGATCTCCGGCGCCGCGGTGTGCGGCTGGAGACCCGTACCGAGGTGACGGGCCTGGTGAGTCGGGCGGGGCGCATTGAACGGGTCACCACCTCGCGGGGCGACTTCCAGGCTGACAACGTGGTGCTCTGTGCCGGCGCCTGGACAGCACAACTGCTGCAGGACCTGGCGCCGGCACCCGCCATCGAGCCGGTACGCGGCCAGATGCTGCTGTTTCGCACGGCCCCGAACAGCATCCGCCGCATGGTGCTGGAGGACAGCCGCTACGTCATCCCCCGCCGCGACGGGCGGGTGCTCTTCGGCAGCACCATCGAGCACACCGGCTTCGACAAGTCAGTCACCGAGACGGCACGAGCGGAACTGCTGACGCTGGCGACACAACGCTTCCCGCTGCTGGCCGATGCCGAGCTGGAGCGTCACTGGGCCGGTCTGCGGCCGGCATCACCTGCCGGCATCCCCTACATCTGCCGCCATCCCGAGCAGCAGAACCTCTATATCAACGCCGGACACTTCCGTAACGGCATCGTGCTCGGGCCCGCCTCCGCCCGACTGCTGGCAGACCTGGTGCTGCAGCGTCCGCCCATCCTCGACCCGACGCCCTACGCGCTCGACGCAGCCCGCGACTGAGCCTTACCACGACCCCAGAACGAAAAAGCCCCGCCGAAGCGGGGCTGTGGGCGTCAATGCCGGGTGCTGTCAGTGAGCGCCGGCGTCACCAGCACCGCGTGGGACACGGATGTCTTCCACCAGGTGCTGGATGTGCTCAGGGCAGGGCGCGGTCATCTTCGACACCAGAATGGCGACAACGAAGTTGACCAGTGCACCCACTGCACCGAAGGCATTGGGCGAGATGCCGAAGAACCAGTTCGGCTCCATGCTGCCCAGGTAGGAGGTGCCCGGCACGAACATGATGCCCTTGTGCTGGAACACGTAGAGCAGGGTGACGCCGATACCGGCGATCATGCCCCACACCGCACCCGAGCGATTCACGTTCTTGTTGAAGATCCCCATCATCAGCGCCGGGAAGATGGAGCTGGCCGCCAGGCCGAAGGCCATGGCCACGGTGCCCGCTGCGAAGTCCGGCGGATTCAGCCCCAGGTAACCAGCCGCCAGGATGGCGCCGATCATGGCGATACGGCTGGCCATCAGTTCGCCACTCTCCGAGATACCCGGAGCGAAGATGCCCTTCAGCAGGTCATGGGAGATGGCCGAGGCGATCGCCAGCAGCAGTCCCGCCGCGGTGGACAGCGCCGCCGCCAGGCCGCCGGCCACCACCAGCGCGATCACCCAGTCGGGCAGCTTGGCGATCTCCGGGTTGGCCAGCACCATGATGTCACGATCGACCTTCACCATCTCGTTGCCCTTCCAGCCGAAGGTCTCGGCCTGTTTGGCGAACTCGGGGTTCTTGTCGTTGTAGTACTGGATACGACCGTCGCCGTTCTTGTCCTCGAACTTCAGCAGGCCGGTGGCCTCCCAGTTCTTGAACCACTGTGGGCGCTGCTCGTAGGCCAGGTTGCCCTCGGGCGAGCCGA
>JANTHH010000014.1 GCA_024762485.1 Chromatiales bacterium | reverse complement strand
CCTTGCTGCACCGCATGCAGCAGGGCATCAAGGTGCTTCAGGCCCCGCGCGGTGACCGCATCGGGAAAGCACAAAACCCCATCCTGCAGCAGGGTCACGCATTTCACCTCCACCAGTGCATCAGGCCTCTCCCCGCCCGACAGCAGCAGATCGATCCGGGAACGCTGCCCGGCATGCTCAAAATTGGCCTCGCGCCGCAACTGGGTGTAACCCCCGAGTGCCGGGACGTGGCCTGCCTCGACCGCCTCGGCCACCACCGGGTTGACCCGGTGGGTGTTGACGCCGACCCAGCCGGCGCCCATGTCGACCCGTTCCAGGGTCCAGGCAAGCTTGCGTTTAGGATCATCACTGTGGCTGAGCTGGACCGGCGCACCCGGTTCCCAGCAACCGGTCATGGCGCCGGTATTGGGGCAATGGGCCACGATCTCGCGCCCATCGTCGAGCCGCACATCGGCCAGAAAGCGCTTGTAGCGGCGCAGGATGCGCCCCGGGGTCAGTGGAGGAAGCTGCAAGGTGGTTCTGCTTCAGGTCAGCCGGTGGTGAAGCCATCGACGGACGGCACGGTATCGACATCCTCGCAGGCCACGCCCGTGACCCGGGCCAGCTCCGGCCCTTCCCACAGCCAGGCCTGCAGCGCGTCCAGGGCCTGCGGCTCACCGCAGGCAAGCACTGTCACCCGGCCATCCGGCAGGTTGACCGCCGAGCCGGTCAGACCCAGTCGGCGTGCCTGCTGCTGAGTCGCGGCCCGAAACCACACCCCCTGCACCCGGCCGCTGACCACGCACCGCCGACATGTCATGGTTTCAACCCCCCGTCCGGCAACGTCGTGCCTGGCAGCCGCTCATCATCGCTTCGGTATCGCGCATCCGGCGTCAGTTGCCGATACGGATCCGCACCGGCTGGCCGGCACGCAGTGGCTTGTCTGCAGGCACATCGAATTCCACCTGCAGCGGATAATAGAGATTGCGCCCATCCTCGCGCACCGGTTCCATGCCGATCACGACCAGCCGGGCGGGATACCAATCACCCCCGACGGCGACGCGGAGATCCTCGTCCGCGCCCAGCGAGGCCAGGGCATCTGCTGCGAGTTCGGCGTTCGCCTGCATCAGCCCGGCCCGGGCCACGGTCACCAGGGCCGGGCTTTGCAGTTCGCTGACTACCACCTGCCCCGGAACCCCCTTCACCGCCAGCACCCAGGCGGCGAAGGGGGATTCGATGCGGCTGTATTCCAGGTCCAGTCGCGCCTGTTGCAGCCTGGCCCGTGCGATCTGTGCCGCCGCCTGCGCCTCAGCCAGCCCGATCCGCGCCAGTTCGCGCTCGTGATCCGAGATCAGCGTGCGGTCGTAGAGCTCGGTGGAGCGGTCGTCCTCGCGCTGCGCCTCCGCCAGCCGGACCTCGGCCTGGTTCAACTCCGCCCTGGCCTCGGCGATACGGCTCTGGAATGCCCGGCCGTCCAGCGCCAGCAGCAGCTGCCCCTGCTCCACCCTGTCCCCGGGTCGGACCGGGACCTGTTCGATCCGGCCCGAGACCAGTGTGCCCAGGGTTGCCTGCCCTGCCCAGTCCAGCCGGCCATCGAGGTCGAGTGCCCAAAGCGGCGTGACGGCGAGCATCGCCAGGAAGCCGGCCAGAAAATTACGGCTCAGGTACAAGGGGAATCTCATTTGGCGGCATCCTCTCGGGTTGCAATTGTCTCGCCCGGCAACTCGCCGGCGAGCGCATCAAGCCGGGCCTTGGCCAGCATCCAGTCATACAGGGCCTTGGCGTGCTGGTAGCGCACCGAGGAGGTCTGCACCATGGCATCGCCCAGATCAGCCTGGACCTCCATCTCGTAAAGTGCACGACTGCGGTCGAGATAGAGGTCACGGTAATCGGCGAGCACCGCCAGGCGCTCCAGTTCCACCCGCGACTGGTCGAGCTGCAGGTGCAGGTCCAGCACCTGCTGGCGCAGCGTCAGCTCCTCACGAGCCAACTCCGCACGCAGACGACGCAGTTCCGCGCGGCTCGCCGCGACCTCTGCGCTGCTGCGGCCGCCATCGAGCAGGGGCCATTCCAGTACCAGGCCCGCCTCCAGTGGATTGCTCGAACCGAGCTTCCGGTTGTAGGCAGCGGCCTCCACCTCGGCGCTGAGTACCGGGCGACCGCCCGCCTTGCTCGCGGTCAGGTCCTGCTCGGCGGCCTTGACACGCGCGCGCAGCTCAGCCAGCGCCGGGTTGGCGGCGAGCACCCGGCTGGTCAGCGCGTCCACATCCGCCAGCGGCTGCTGCCAGTCCGGTTCCGCCGGTGGCACCAGGTTGGCCGGCAGGTCGTCGGGCCGGTTGAGCGCCAGTGCAAGTCGGTTGCGGGTGGCCAACTGCTGACCCTGGCTGCGCGCCCACTGGCTGCGGGACGCCTGAAACTCGCTCTCCAGACGCAGCAGTTCGACGTCGGACAGCTGTCCCAACTCATTGCGGTCCTGGGCGCGATCGAAGGCCACGAAGGCGATCGACATGGCCTCGTTGTCACGGACATAGGCGTGATCAGCCACCAGCACATCAAAGTAGCGCTGCATAATATCCAGGCGCCGCTGCTGGCGGGACGCCAGGTAACCCCATGTCTGGGCGGAGAGGCGCTGCTCGGCGGCATCGCGCAGGGCCGGCGTCTGGCCGAAATCGTACAGCCGCTTGCGCAGATAGAGCCGCGCGCTGCTGTCATTGTGCGCCTGGTTGCCGGCGACAGATGACGGCTCGATGGCCTGCAACCGGGCCTCCAGACCAATCTCAAGGGCATCGCGCACCCCGGCCTGCTCGCGGCCGGCGCGGGCGGCATCGAGCCGCGCCGCAGCCAGTTCCAGGTCCGGATGTGGCGCGTCGGCCAGTGCCAGGGCGGCCTCCAGGGTCAATGGATCGGGCAGTGCCTGCTGCGCGGATGCGCACGGCACGAGCATAATCAAAAGGAACGGGACCAGGTGACGGGTCCGGACTCGATGTCTTCTCATAAAGTCATCAGTTCCGGCGGAACTGGCGCTTGTAACGGGTGAAACTGGTCTTCTGGTAGGCACCACTGGCGACATACTGGCCGAGCAGCAGGAACTCCTCCGCATCGCGGGTGGCCCCTGTGTAGCGCGCCCGCTTGATCGGTCGTCCCTCGAGGTCGAAGAAGGCGAACACCGGGGTCGCCCGTACCCGGTTTTTCGCAGCGAAGGCCTTCATGGTGGTGTGGTTGCCCTGGAAGTCGGCGATCTCGATATCACCTTCGATATCGATCGGCAGACTGTAGAAATTGGCCTTGTAGAAATCCTGCACATCGGGCCGGTTGAGGACCGTATTCTTCATCCGGTGGCAGAACGGACACTCGTCCATCTCGAACATGATGAGGATCGCCTTCTTGCCCTGCTCACGGGCGATCTCGAGATCCTCGGTCAGATCACCGAGGGTCTGCTCGAAGAAATAGCTGTAGGGGTCGCGGGTCTCGGCGGCCTGGGCGGCGACCCCCGGCAACAGCGCGCCCAGCAATAACAGGAACCACCATCTCATTTGTCTGCGGCCTCGTAGTCGTCAATGAAGTTGCGGATATTCTCGGCGGTGACCGGACCCACCTGCCGCGCGACGATATCGCCCCTGGGATTTATCAGGTACGAGGTCGGCAGGGCGGTGATCGGGCCGACCACCTGGGATTCATTGGCCTTGGCACGGAGGATGGGGAAAGACAGGAACTGGTCGTCGACGAAGACCTCGAGCGCTCCGCGATCAATGTCCTCCATGTTGACACCGAGCACCATCACCTTGTCCTTGTCGGTGCTGTAGAAAACCTCCAGCTCGGGCAGTTCCTCACGACAGGGCGGGCACCAGGTCGCCCAGTAATTGACCAGCACCCATTTGCCGCGGTAATCGGAAAGGTGATGCATTCTGCCGGAGAGGTCCGGCAGCGCGAAGTCGGGAGCCGGTTCCGCCTGCAGGGGCCCGCAGAGCAGTGCCAGCAGCAGCACCCCTGCGCCCCATCGACCCCATCGCATTGGGCCGTACCTCATCCTCCACCTCCCGTCTTTTTATTGATGCGCCTCATCCGGAGGGACAGTCCCGCACGGAAAAGATTCACCGTTTTTTAGCAGATTTCGCCATCAACGGCCACGTCCGCCGACCGTTTCACGCGCCTTCGGCAACGAGGAATTGCTGCAGTGGCACATCCCAGGTCTCGATCAGCTGACGATCCGCCATCTCCAGTACCGTCGCCAGCCGGCTGTCGGACGGCCAACCCGGTTCACCCGGCCTGGGCAGTGGATATCGCCCACTGCGGTACAGGTCGTAGAGCGAGATCTCGGACAGTGGCCGGGCCAGCAGCCAGTCGCCCTTGTCTGTGCGCTCGACCCAGCCCGCCTGCTGCAACTCGTACAAAAGGCCGTCCAGCCAGTGTTCGCTCCACATCGGCTGGGCGGTGGCCATTGCCCGGCTGCTCAGAGGGCCCTCGCCCGCCTGCTGCGCCTGGCCCAGGCGCAACAGCAGTTGCACCGCATCGATCAGCGAGGGAGCGGCATCGTGGACCCCGCTGCGGAAGCGGCGGAAGATGCCCAGGCTGGCAGTGAACTCCGCCCCCAGCAGCACGATGACCCAGGACAGGTAAACCCAGACGAGGAAGATCGGCACTGTCGCCAGCGCGCCGTAGATGGCCTCGTAGGTCGGAAAGTGGGTGACGTAGTAGGCAAACCCCCGCTTCGCCAGCTCAAACAGCAGCGCCGCGACGAAACCACCGAGAAAGGCCTGGCGCAACGGTACCCGCCGGTTGGGCACGATGGTATAGAGCAGACCAAAGGCGATGGTCGACACCGCCACCGGCGTCAGACCCAGCAGCCAGCGGCCGGCGCCACCATGGGTCACGTCGGAGATCATCGGCAGGGCCACCACGTAGGAGGTCAGCACCATGCCGGCACCGAGCAGCAGGGGACCGAGGGTGAGGATGGTCCAATAGACCAGGAACTTGCTCAGCGGCGGACGCTGCCTCCTCACCTCCCAGACCGCGTTCAGGGCCTTATCGATACTGCTGACCAGCATCAGCGCCACCAGCACCAGAAAGCTGAAGCTGACGCCACTCATCCGCCCCGCCTTGGTGCTGAACTCGTTCAGATAGCGCTGCAAAACCTCACCCGAGGTGGGCACGAAATTCTCGAACAGCAGTGACTGGATCTGGGCATTCATGGACTCACCCAGCGGGAAGGCCGAGATCACCGCCAGCACCACGGTCATCATCGGCACCAGGGAGAGTAGCGTGGTGTAGGCCAGCGAGGCGGCATTCTGCACACCACCATGAGCGGCATATCGGCCGAACAGCAGGAGCAGGAAGCGCCATCCGTCGCGCAGGCTCAACCCTGAAACGATCATCCGCCGACCCAAATCCATCCCACACATCCCCTTTCCGACACGCTTCTGCTTTTCGCCCGGCTTGTTAGAATACCCGCCATTGTCACCGCCATGGACGCTTATGAGCACCAGGATCTATCACAACCCCCGTTGCAGCAAGTCGCGCCAGACCCTGCAACTGCTCGGCGAAAAGGGTATCGAGCCCGAGGTCGTCGAATATCTCAAGACCCCACCAAGTGCCGAAGAACTGCGTGAAATCCTGCGCCTTCTCGGCATCGGTCCACGCCAGCTGATGCGCAGCGGAGAGGCCGAATACAAGGAGGCCGGGCTCGATGACCCGGGGCTCAGTGACGCGCAGCTGATCGCCGCCATGGTGGCCCACCCCAGGCTCATCGAGCGGCCCGTGGTCATCCGCGACGGCAAGGCGGTCATTGGCCGCCCACCTGAAAACGTACTGGACATCCTCTGATGAGTTACCTGCTGGTACTTTACTACTCACGCTACGGCGCCACGGCCGAGATGGCCCGGCAGATCGCCCGCGGCAGTGAAGAGGCCGGACTCGAGGCGCGTCTGCGCACCGTTCCGGCAGTGTCTGCCGTTTGCGAGGCGCTGGAGGACAGCATTCCCGACAGCGGCGCGCCCTATGTCGAAGAGGCCGACCTGCAGCACTGTGCCGGCCTCGCCCTCGGCAGCCCCACCCGCTTCGGCAACATGGCCGCATCGCTGAAATACTTCCTCGACGGCAGCAGCCGCCTGTGGCTGTCCGGCGCACTCGCCGGCAAGCCGGCCGGCGTATTCACCTCCACCAGCTCGATGCACGGCGGCCAGGAATCCACCCTGTTGTCGATGATGCTGCCGCTGCTGCATCACGGCATGCTGATCAGCGGCCTGCCCTACAGCGAACCGGAACTGATGACCACCCGCAGCGGGGGCACCCCCTACGGACCCTCCCACTTCGCCGGTACCGACAGCAAGCTGCCGCTCAGCGATGAGGAGAAAAAGCTCTGCCAGGCACTCGGCCGCCGCCTTGCCGGTGTTGCCAGCAGGCTGGCATGACCGCCCAGCTGCCGCTGCAGCTGTCCCCCCGCCCCGGTCTGCAGCTCGACGATTACCTGCCCGGTCCCAATGCACAAGTGCTCAGTGCACTGAAGGAGATGCTCGGGCCCACAGGCGGCGGGCAACTCTACCTGTCCGGCACCGCGGGCAGCGGCAAGACCCACCTGCTGGTGGGCCTGTGCGAACTGGCCGAGGCACGCGGCCTGAGCGCGGTCTACCTGCCGATGGCGGAGCACCATGCCTGGCAGCCGGCGATGCTGGACGGCCTCGAGGCCATGGACCTGATCGCCATCGATGACGTCCACCTCCTCGCCACTGAGACCGACTGGGAGGCCGCCCTCTTTGCCCTCTACAATCGCGCCCGCGACCTGCAGCGGCGCATGCTCTTCAGTGCCAGCCAGGGACCGGCCAGGCTGCCCCTGGCGCTGCCCGACCTGCGTTCCCGGCTCGGATGGGGCAGCGCCTATCGGCTGCAGGCACTGAGCGACGAGGACAAGGTCCTTTTGCTGCAACGGGAAGCCGGGCGCCGCGGACTGACACTGGACAGCGGCGTGAGCGCCTATATCCTGCGCCATTGTCCCCGCCATACGCCCGCCCTTCTGCAACTGCTGGAGCGGCTCGACCACGCCGCCCTCGCCGCCCAGCGCCGCCTGACCCTGCCCTTTGTCAGGGAACAGATCCAGCTGCATGAGGACTCCGATGGGCGACTGGCTACGGTTTCACCGACTGCCGCCGATAAGGAATCCTGAAAACCCATTCACCCGATCACCACAGCACAACAAAAATCCCAAGCGGGCGATTCCCAGGGCGAACGGGATACTGGCAACAGAGGTGACCATGAACAAACGTGTACGGACCCTGATTCTCGGATTGATATTCGGCCTGCTGGGGGGCATGGCACAGGCCGGCGAGCTGACCGATCAATTCAACGCCACCCGAAAACTCGCCGAACGAGGTCAGCCGGATGCCATGTACCGACTGGGGCAGATGTACGAGCTCGGCCTCGGCGTGAGCGCAGACACCCGCAAGGCCTATGCGTGGTATCAGAAGGCAGCAAACGACGGCCAGGCCGATGCCGCCTACCAACTGGGTTACGCCTATTACTGGGGCAAGGCCGGCAAGCCCAAGGATTACCAGCAAGCGCTCGACTGGTTCAGCCTGGCGGCTGAAAAGGGCAACAGCAAGGCGATGACCTATCTGTCCAAGATGTACGCACTGGGCCGGGGCGTGCCGCGTGACAAGGCACGGGCGGAGGACTGGAGCGACAAGGCGCACCTGGCCGAGCAGCAGGCCAGGGAACAGGCGACGCGGGCAGCGGCAGCGCGGGCAGTGGCCGCCCGGACCGCACCACAGCCAGCCCCGGTGGCGTTGGCCGAACCTGCCCCACCCCCGGCCGAGGCGTCGGCAGCGAGCCCCACGGTTGCAGAGACCACCGCCGCACAGCTAGCCCCGGCAACCGAGCCTGCCGTACAGGCCAAGCCAGAACCCAAGCCGAAGGCAAAGGCAAAGCCGAAACCAAAGGCAAAGCCGAGACCAAAGGCCAGACCGAAGCCCAGGGCCAGTGTGCAGGAGCAGATCCTCGCCGGCAGCTGGAACAAGGGCAGTCGACCCGCCCTGTTCCTGCCATCGGACAACGTGAAGTGCAAAAAGGCCGACGACACGCTGCGCTGCAGCAGCCGGCTGATCACCGATCACCAGTACGGGACGCCCTTCCGCTTCCGCTACATCAGCACGCTCAGCGACTTCAGCACAAAGGGCGACTTCAAGGTCAACCACCGGGCCCAGCTGATCGAGGTCCTGGCAGAGGGCGTGGCTGGCTACACCGCCAGCGAGGGGGAGGAGGAGTCTGCCCCGAAGGCGACCACCGAGACCATCCAGGCGCTGCTGTCACGGCGACGCGATCAGCTGGACTGCCAGCTGGTCGACGACAAGACCATCACCTGCACCGGCAGACGTAACAAGGTCCAGCGCTTCCGGCGCAGCTAGCCGGCGTAGAGATCGCTCCCGCGGTAGCGGTCGAGGGCATGGCGCACCAGCACCATGCTCACGGCCGCCACCGGCAGGGCCAGCAGGATGCCGAAGAAACCATAGAGCTGACCACCCGCCATCACCGCGAAGATCACCGCCACCGGGTGCATGCCAATGCGGTCCCCCACCAGCTTGGGCGTCAGCACGGTGCCCTCGATCAGCTGCCCGATCACGAACACCAGCACCACCCACGGCAGCGCTTCCAGGCTCTGGAACTGGAGTATGGCGGCCACCCCGGCCACCAGCACCCCCAGTATCAGCCCGAGATAGGGGACGAAGCTCATCAGACCGGCGAACATGCCGATCAGCAGCGCAAACTCCAGACCCACCAGCCACAGGCCGGTGGTATAGATCACACCCAGGGCGAACATCACCAGCAGCTGCCCGCGCAGGAAGGCGCCGAGCACCTCGTCGGATTCACTCGCCAGCCGCACCACGGTCGGTTCACTGCTGCGTGGCAGGAGCGCGTGGATCCCGGCGATCATACGGTCCCAGTCACGCAGCAGGTAGAAGGTCACCACCGGGATCAGCACCAGGTTGGCCAGCCAGCCGAGCAGGGTGAGTCCCGAACGCGACACCGAACCGAGCGCCCCCGCGACCAGACCGCCGGCCTGCTGCCAGTGCTGGGTGAGGGTGTCACGGATCACGCCGATCTCGTCCAGCCCCCCCTCGAGCTGCAGCCGCTGCTGCAGCCACGGGAGAACCTCTGCCCTGAGCCAGGCAAGATAGGCCGGGGCCTTCTGCAGCAGGGTGGTGATCTGTGCCTCCAGACGGGGAATCAGCAGCAACGCCAGTATGGTCAGGAACAGGAAGAGCACCACGAATACCAGACTGACGGCGAGACCACGCGGGATGCGGCGCGCCTCCAGCCGGTCCACCAGCGGGTCGCCCAGGTAGGCGAGCATGGCACTGATCACGAAGGGCGTGAGGATCGGCGAGAGCAGGTAGAGCAGCCAGCCGGTAAAGCCCGCCCCGGCAAGCAGCCACCAGCGGTTATTGTCGATGATTGTGCTCACGGGCGCGCCGACTCCATTCGAGGACATAACCAAGACCGCTGGCGATGGTGGTGAACACCACCACCCAGACCAGCGTCGCCGGCAGCCAGTCGGGCACCGGCGAGCCGGCGAGGTGGAATACCACCACCAGTGCCAGCAGGATCTGCATGAAGGTATTGAGCTTGCTGAGGATCGAGGGCTCGGCCTCGAAGCGCTCCACCGTGTAGTTGTAGATCACACCGCCGCCGATGATCACCAGGTCGCGCAGTATCACCAGGCCAACCAGCCAGGCAGGCAGCGCCCCGAGCAGCGCCAGGCAGACATAGGTGGAAACCAGCAGGAACTTGTCGGCGAGGGGGTCGAGGATGCCGCCGAGATGGGACTGCCAGTGAAAGGTCTTGGCAAGGAAACCGTCCAGTGCATCACTGACACCCGCCACCAGGAACAGCCAGAGAGCGGTGCTGTATGCCTCGTGCAAGAGCAGCCAGATCACCGGAAACACCAGCACGATGCGCGCGGCGCTGATGAGGTTCGGAATGTCTCTGGCCTTCAGCATCGGCACCTGCCCATCTGCGCTACGGTCGCCAGCGGTAATGCAGGTCGGCCACCGGCGCTGGCTCGGCAGCGGGTTGCGGTTCGCTCACCGGCGCCGCGCTCACCGTCAGTGCCGTGGGCAGGGACGGTGGCTCGGTGATGGCCACTGCCACCGGTTCGCCGCCAGGCACCGCCTGCAGAAAACCTTTCAGGGCCAGCGCGCGCTGCAGTGTATCGACGCCGCCGCGCACCGATACCGTCAGCCACAATTCACCGTCTTCCAGGCGGCGCGGATGGATACCGGTGATCTCGTCGTGGCTGCCCAGTGCATCGAGGAGCCGGGCGTAGCCGGCGACATCCGGCACCCCGCTGACCTGGAGCAACAGCTGTTGCGGCCCGCCCTCGCTCCAGTCCGGCGCATAGCGTGCAGTCAGCCGGTCCATGGCCTGATCGATGCCGTCGCCGAGCAGCGGCAACAGTTTCCCGGCAGCAGTGAAATCGTCCACGCTACGACCATCGATGAGCTGCCAGTCTGCACGCCAGTTACCGGGGGCCAGACGACGCAGCCGACCGACCAGGATCACCACCTCGCCATAGCGGGCGGAGGCCGCTCGGATCGCCTCTTCATGCAGGCCCCAGACATCGGATACGGTGATCCGGGCCCGATCCTCCAGGTCCAGCAGGGGCAAACGCAGCGGCAGTCCGCGCTGCGCTGCCCGATCGGTCATCGCCTGGCGCGAGCCCGGCACCGTCTCCGGGTTGAACAGCTGCCGCCGGCCACCGGTGTCACTGGCCAGCCAGACCAGCAGGCGCGGGCGGGTCCCGGTCCAGGCGGGGAAGCCCGCCGCACGCAGTGCCCGGTCCAGTGCCGGCTTGTCGAACTTCACCCAGATGAGCCGCTGCGGCCCCGCCTCGCCCACTGCAGCAGGCGTATCGGCCAGGCGGTAGCGGTACTGCTGGACATACTGCGAGGCGGTGTCCAGCAACCCGGCAATGGCCGGCTGGGCGGCGATATTACGCCTTCCCGTGACCTTCACCAGCACCTGGGCGAGGGCCTTGCCGATGGCCTGACTGCGGGCGGCCGCATCCTCGCCGCTCACCGGCACCTCGGCGGCATACAGGTCATCCGCGGCCTGCACCGGCATGGCGGACAGCGGGGCTGTCAGCAGCAGCCACACGATCAGCCGCCGCATATGATCTCGGGTGATTTTCATAACGCCGCATTCTAGCAGGATGCGATCGGTGGAAGCATGGACGGCCAAGAGATTGTAAAATGCCCGTTTTCCCAGCCCGCCGCCGTCCGGAGTCATGCCCTTGTCCAACGAAAAAACCGAATCCCTCAGCTACCGCCAGGCGGGCGTCGATATCGACGCCGGCAATGCCCTGATCGACCGTATCAAGCCGGTGGTGAAAAAGACCTTCCGCCCCGGCGTGCTCACCGGCCTGGGCGGCTTCGGTGCCCTGTTCGAACTTCCGGTCAAGGATTACGAGCAACCCATCCTGGTCTCCGGCACCGACGGCGTCGGCACCAAGCTGAAACTGGCCATGATGCTGGACAAGCACGACACCATCGGCATCGACCTGGTGGCCATGTGCGTCAACGACATCGTGGTCACCGGTGCCGAGCCGCTGTTCTTCCTCGACTACTACGCCACCGGCAGGCTGGAGGTGGACAAGGGTGCGGACATCATCGGCGGCATCGCCGAGGGCTGCGCCCAGGCCGGCTGCGCGCTGACCGGCGGCGAGACCGCCGAGATGCCCGGCATGTATGCCGGTGAGGACTATGATCTGGCAGGGTTCGCCGTGGGCATTGTCGAAAAGGCCAAGATGATCACGGCCGACAAGGTGGCGGCCGGTGACGTGCTGCTGGGCCTGGCCTCCTCCGGCCCCCACTCCAATGGCTATTCATTGATCAGGAAGGTGCTCGAGGTCTCCGGCGCGGACCTTTCCCAGCCCCTGGGCGACACCACCCTGGGTGGGGCACTGATCGCCCCCACCCGCATCTATGTGAAACAACTGCTGGCGTTGTTCAGGGAAGTGGACGTCCACGCACTGGCCCACAACACCGGCGGCGGCCTGACCGAGAACGTGCCCCGGGTGTTGCCCGAGCACACCGCCGCCGTCATCGATCCGAACAGCTGGCCGCGCCCGCCGGTGTTCGACTGGCTGCAGAACCAAGGCAACATCGACCCGATGGAGATGCTGCGCACCTTCAACTGCGGCATCGGGATGGTGGTCTGCGTGGCGGCAGAGGATGCCGACAAGGCCAGTGCCATCCTCCAGGCCCAGGGCGAGACCGTCCACCGGCTCGGCCGGATCGAGTCCTGCGACTGCGCCGAGCCCTGCGTCCGCTACACCGCATGAACAGCGGCACCCGGCTGCCGGTGGTGGTGCTGATCTCCGGCAGCGGCTCCAACCTGCAGGCGCTGATCGACGATGCCGCCGCCGGTGCGCCCTACGAGATCGTCGGCGTCATCAGCAACAAGGCCGACGCCTACGGCCTGACCCGTGCGAAACAGGCCGGCATCCCCGCCCGGGTGCTCGATCACCGTGATTTTGCCGATCGCCAGTCCTTCGACCAGGCCCTGATGCAACTGATCGACACCTTCGACCCGGGGCTGGTGGTGCTGGCGGGTTTCATGCGCATCCTCACGCCTGAGTTCGTGCGGCACTATGCGGGACGACTGCTCAACATCCATCCCTCGCTGCTGCCCCGGCACCAGGGACTGGACACCCACCGTCGTGCCATCGAGGCCGGCGACCGCGAACACGGGGCCAGCGTGCACTTCGTCACCGAGGAACTCGATGGCGGGCCGGTGATCGTGCAATCGCGCGTCGCCATCGCCGATGACGACGCGCCCGACAGCCTGGCCGCCCGGGTACTGGAGACCGAACACCGGCTCTACCCGCAGGCGGTGCGCTGGTTCGCCGAGGGGCGATTGCGGATGGAACAGGACCGGGTCCTGCTCGACGGCACCCCACTGCAGCAGCCGGTCGAACTCCCCCTTCCCGCCGACGCACAGCAACCCCGGCTGGCCTGACTGCCGGGGTTGCTGGCCCGTGGGGTTCAGGCGCCCAAGGTCATGCCGTCAGCTGGCGATAATGCAGCGCCTGCTCCGCCTGGCGCACACCGGAACCATTATCCAGGGCCTGTCTCGCTGCTGGCCTGCGCTGTCCGAGCCGGCGCTCCTCCAGCCAATTGACCCAGGCCAGCCCTAACCCCATCCCGGCGACGATGGCGGCCACCGCGATCAGCGGCTGGATGGAACAGGTCGAGATCCCCGTCAATCCCACACCAATATTGCAGCCACCTGCCATCACCGCGCCGAAGCCCATCAGCAGGCCACCGACGATCAGGCTCGGCAGATTGCGGGCGTCCGGCATCACCCAACGGAAGGAGCGCGTCGCCAGTGCCATCAGCAGTCCCCCGATCAGGGTGCCGGCTACCAGCGCGATCCCGAAGCGGGTGCCGTCCCCGAGTTCGGCACCACTGGCCAGCACCGTGGTTGTCCTCGCCAGCGGCCCTGCATAGGCCAGGGATGACGGCGCATGGGTGGTGAAGTCATCCTGCGACAGGTAACCGGTGATCAGCCAGCCGGCCACCACCAGCAGACCGATGCCAAGACCTGCCGCCATCAACGGCAGGCTGTAGGAACGGTTGCCGACAAACAGCAGCACCGCAACGATCATGACACTGACCATTGTCACCAACACGGCCTCCGGGACCCCCAGCAGGGCCGCGAGTGAACCGTCGCTTCCGCCGGCCTCCATGGCCGTGGCGTTGTAGACCGCCATGCGCAGGGGTTCGAGCGGGCCGTAGGACGTCGCCGTTGCCATCACCGCAATCGCCAGCAACACCAGCAGGGCGCCGAGGTTGCCCTCGCCCACCCGCACCATGGTACGGCCCACACAGCCGCCGGCGAGGATGGTGCCGAAGCCGAAGCACAGGCCACCGGCGACCGCACCCAGCCAGTTGATCTGGGCGGCGCGGTAACTGCTCTCCGCCACGTCCACCAGGCCGCTGCTGGACAACAGGTAGACCCCGACGATACCTACCAGCATCGCCATCAGGGTGGCGTGCAGTTGCCGGTAATCACGCATCAGCAGCAGATTGCTCACGGCTGCCGCCATGCAGAATTTCGAACGCTGGATGAGTGCCCCGAACAGGAGCCCCAGGGTCAGTCCGCCACCCACCAGCCATGCTGTGAATTCCATCTCCATCTCACTTCTCCTCGACTGCATCAAGATCCCTTTCCGCCCCGCATCTGCCTCCCAGGAATCGACGGGGCGGTGTACCCGCCGGCTGTTCATGCCTGGCTGTTGAAAAAGGTTAGTGAAGGGAGAAATAAAATCGCATCAGACACCGATCAACCCGGCCTCAGAGACCCTTGAATGCGTCGTAAATATTGTCCTACAGCATCCGATACGGTGGCACGCATAGGCTCGCTGCAGTCAACTATCAGTATCATGTGATCAGTGCCCTGGCCTGTGGCATCAGCAACACCTGCCGGAACGGGAGGACCTCATGACCGCACGGAAGCCCATTCACCCGCCACGTTGCCAGCACCGCCACACGGCTGCACGGCACCTCGATCAACAGCAACCAGCAGGCCAGGGCCGAATGCCACACACCCGCCAGTAGCGCACGACGATGACAAGGAGAGGCACCGGAATGCCCGAGCCGGCTCATCAAGTCACACCTCGTTGAGCGGGATCTCGGCCAGGGCCTTTGAGATAGCGCAAGTAAGTTTCATTTCCCCCTGTCAAAACAGGCTGTTAGTGGCGATAATCCGGCGCATACTTCGCCCCGTTCCATTCACCGAGCCATCCAGACCTGCCGATGACCGAATATGCACTGATCCTGGTCAGCACCATCCTGGTGAACAACTTCGTGCTGGTGAAGTTTCTCGGCCTGTGCCCTTTCATGGGCGTGTCACGCAAGCTCGAGACCGCGCTGGGGATGGGACTGGCCACAACCTTCGTGCTCACCCTTTCCTCGGTCTGCAGCTATCTGGTGGACGCCTATCTGCTGCGGCCACTGGGGCTGGAATACCTGCAGACCATCGCCTTCATCCTGGTGATCGCGGTGGTGGTGCAGTTCACCGAGATGGTGATGCACAAGACCAGCCCGCTGCTGTACCAGGTGCTGGGCATCTTCCTGCCGCTGATCACCACCAACTGCGCGGTGCTCGGCGTGGCGCTGCTCAATACCCAGGAGAGCCATGGCTTCGTCGAGTCGGCACTGTACGGCTTCGGCGCTGCTGTCGGCTTCTCGCTGGTGCTGGTGCTGTTCGCGGCAGTGCGTGAACGGGTGGGCGTGGCGGACGTACCCAGACCCTTCCGGGGCAACGCCATCGCACTGATCACCGCCGGCCTGATGTCCATGGCCTTCATGGGCTTCGCCGGCCTGGTGGCGGGCTGAGACATGCTGCAGGCGATCCTCGTCATCACCGGCCTGGCGATCACCTTCGGGCTGCTGCTCGGCTACGCCTCGGTGCGCTTCCGGGTCGAGGGCGACCCCATCGTCGACCAGATCGACGCCCTGCTGCCACAGACCCAGTGTGGCCAGTGCGGCTACGCCGGTTGTCGGCCCTACGCCGAGGCCATCGCCGCCGGCGAGGCGGAGATCAACCGCTGCCCCCCCGGCGGCGAGACCACCATGGTCGCACTGGCCGATCTGCTCGGGCGCGACCCGGTACCCCTGGAGGACCAGGAGGCCGCGGAGAAACCCAAATCGGTGGCCCTGATCATTGAAAAGGACTGCATCGGCTGCACCCTGTGTATCCAGGCCTGCCCGGTGGATGCCATCGTCGGCGCACCGAAACAGATGCACACGGTGATCGCGGAGGAGTGCACCGGCTGTGAGCTGTGCATCCCGCCCTGCCCGGTGGAGTGCATCGTCATGGTCCCCGTCAAACCCAGTCTGGAGACCTGGCGCTGGCCCAGTCCGGATGAGGAGAATCTGCTGGAGACCGGCACGTGAGCACCGTGCAGGCGCCCATCTGGGAATTTTACGGTGGCATCCACCTGCCCGACCACAAGGCCGAATCCACCCGGCGCCCCATTGCCATCGCGCCACTGCCGCACCGGCTCGTCCTGCCACTGCAGCAACACATCGGCGAGATGGCCGAACCGGTGGTGCAGGTGGGCGAGCAGGTCCTCAAGGGCCAGATCGTCGCCGAGGCCCGCGGCCGGGTCAGCGCCCCCATTCACGCCACCAGCTCGGGACGGGTGGTCGAGATCGGCGAGCACCGCATCCCCCATCCCTCCGGCCTGGACGCCCCGTGCGTCGTCATCGAGACCGATGGCGAAGACCGCTGGGCCGAGCTACCGGCGCCCTGGCCGGACTATACGGCGCATCACCCCGATGAGCTGATCGAACGCATCCACTGGGCCGGCATCGTCGGCCTCGGCGGCGCCACCTTCCCCACCAGTGCGAAGCTTGCGACCGGCGAGGCGAAACCCATCCACACGCTGATCCTCAACGGCGCCGAGTGCGAGCCCTACATCAGCTGTGACGACATGCTGATGCGCGAACGGGCCGACCGCGTGATCGCCGGGATGCAGGTCCTGCTGCACATACTGGGAGCCCGCGAGTGCCTTATCGGCATCGAGGACAACAAGCCCGAGGCCATCGCCGCAATGCGCCAGGCACTCGACGATGCCGGGGTGAGTCAGGCCCGGGTGGTCGTGGTGCCGACCAAGTACCCGAGCGGTAGCGAAAAGCAGTTGATCCGTCTGCTCACCGGCCACGAGGTCCCTCACGGCGGGCTGCCGGCCGACCTCGGTCTGCTGTGCCAGAACGTGGCCACCAGCGCAGCGGTGGCCAATGCCGTGCTCGATGGCCAGCCGCTGATCTCGCGTATCGTCACCCTCACCGGACAGGGCATCAGCGAGCCGCAGAACGTGGAGGCACGCATCGGCACCCTGGTGACCAAGCTGATCGCCTTTGCCGGCGGCTATACGCCGGCACTGCACCGGCTGATCGTCGGCGGACCGATGATGGGCTTCACCCTGCACAACGACCACGTGCCGCTGACCAAGGGCTGCAACTGCCTGCTTGCCGCCAGCGCTGCCGAATCACCTGATCCGCCCAAGCCCGCCCCCTGCATCCGCTGTGGTCGCTGTGCCGATGTCTGCCCGGCCCGGCTGCTGCCGCAGCAGCTCTACTGGTATGCCCACGCACGCGACTTCGACAAGGTGCAGGACTACAACCTGTTCGACTGTATCGAGTGCGGCTGCTGCTCCCATGTCTGCCCCTCCCATATCCCGCTGGTGCAGTACTATCGCTTCGCCAAGACCGAGATCTGGAACCAGGAACGGGAACGCAGGAAATCCGATCTGGCACGCCAGCGCCACGAGGCGCGACTGGCGCGGCTCGAACGCCTGGAGCGGGAGCGCAAGGAGCGCCTGCGGAAGAAGAAGGAGGCGCTGGAGAAGAAGCCCAAGGGTGCGACGGACGATCCAAAAAAGGCCGCTATCGAGGCGGCGATGAAACGGGTCGCCGCCAAGAAGGCCGCCCGGCAAGAGGCCGCCGATGGCGCGGGCGTCTCCGCAAACACATCCAGCGAGGACTGAACCTTGGAATTCCGCCCCGTCACCTCACCCTATCTGCAGGCCGACTACAGTGTCAGCGATGACATGCTGCAGGTGCTGCTGGCGCTGGTGCCCGGGGTCGTCGCGCTGACCTGGTTCTTCGGCTGGGGCACGCTGATCAACATCTCCATTGCAGTGACCACGGCCCTGCTCGCCGAGGCCATGGCCGTTCGCCTGCGCAACCGCCCGGTGCTGCCGGCACTGTTCGACGGCAGTGCCCTGGTCACCGGGGTGCTGCTGGCCATCGCCCTGCCACCCACCCTGCCCTGGTGGCTGACCGTGCTCGGCACCCTGTTCGCCATCATCGTCGCCAAGCAGCTCTACGGCGGCCTCGGCTACAACCCGTTCAACCCGGCGATGGCCGGTTATGCGTTGCTGCTGATTTCGTTCCCTGCCGAAATGACCCGCTGGCTGTTGCCGGAGATGCTCGCCGAGCATCATCTCGGCCTTTATGACAGCCTGCGCCTGTTGTTCACCGGTCAGCTGCCGGCCGGACTGAACTGGGACGCGATCAGCAGCGCCACGCCACTGGACGAGATGCGTACCCGCCTCGACATGAACCAGATGATCGACGAGATCCGCCAGAGCCCGCTATGGGGGGATTTCGGTGGTCGCGGCTGGGAGTGGGTCGGCAACTGGTTCGCCCTCGGCGGCATCTATCTGATCTGGCGCCGCGTCATTACCTGGCATATCCCGGTCAGCATGCTGCTGAGCCTGCTGCTGATCGCCGGCCTGTTCTGGCTGATCGACCCCAACACCCACCCCAACCCGGCCTTCCATCTGTTCAGCGGCGCGGCGATCTTCGGCGCCTTCTTCATTGCCAGCGACCCGGTCACCGCCTCCACCACGCCCCGCGGCAAGCTCATCTACGGCGCACTGATCGGGGTGCTGATCTTCATCATCCGCAGCTGGGGGAGTTATCCGGATGCGGTGGCCTTTGCCGTGCTGCTGATGAACATGGCCGCGCCCACCATCGACTATTACACCCAGCCCAAGGTGTTCGGCAGCGAGGAGGCGGAGTCATGATGCGCCACCCGATGTGGCTCGGCGCCGCCCTGCTCGGGCTGTTCGGCATCATCGGCTCGACCCTGGTGGCACTGACCTATCAGGGGACCGCCGAGCGCATCGCCCGGAACGAGCGTGAGGCGGTGCTGCGGCAGATCCATGCCCTGCTGCCACCGGACAGCATGGACAATGACATGCTGCATGACACCATCGTGGTCTCGGCACCCGACGAGCTCGGGGCGGCACAGACCACCGTCTATCGTGCCCGCCTGCACGGCCGGGACATGGCGGTGGTCTTCAGCCCGGTGATCGCCCAGGGCTACAACGGCGCCATCAAGCTGATCATCGCCGTGCGTGCCGACGGCAGCCTTGCCGGGGTGCGGGTGCTCAGCCACCGGGAGACCCCGGGGCTGGGTGACAAGATCGACGAGCGCAAGTCCGACTGGGTGCTAGGCTTCAGTGACAAGTCACTGGACAATCCGCCTGTCGAACGCTGGCTGGTGAAACGCGATGGCGGCGACTTCGACCAGTTCACCGGCGCCACCATCACCCCACGGGGGGTAGTCAAGGCAGTGAAACAGACACTGATCTATTTCCAGCAACACCGTGATGCGCTGTTCGCCGCCACGAACGCCCCGGCAGCGACGGACAACGGAGAGAGGCCATGAGTCAGACCTATACCAAGACCCTTACTGACGGCCTGTGGAACAACAACCAGGCGCTGGTCGCACTGCTCGGACTATGCCCGATGCTGGCGGTCACCAACACCCTGGTCAATGCCATCGGCCTGGGCATGGCCACCACCCTGGTGCTGGTGATGTCCAACGGCACGGTGTCGCTGATCCGCAACCTGGTCCGCCCGGAGATCCGCCTGCCCGTGTTCGTGCTGATCATCGCCTCCTTTGTCACCGCGGTGGAGCTGATGATGAACGCCTGGTTCCACGAGCTGTACAAGATCCTCGGCATCTTCATTCCGCTGATCGTCACCAACTGCGCCATCATCGGCCGCGCCGAGGCGTTTGCCTCGCGCAACAGGCTCGGTCACTCGCTGCTCGACGGCCTCGCTATCGGTATTGGTTTCAGTCTGGTGCTGATGGTGCTCGGTGCCAGCCGCGAACTGATCGGCCAGGGCACCGTGTTCGCTGACGCCCACCTGATGTTCGGCGAGGCGGCGCGTGGCCTGACCCTCTCCCTGGGCGATGACTATCCCGGCATCCTGCTGGCCATCCTGCCGCCGGGCGCCTTCATGGGCCTCGGCACGCTGATCGCACTGAAGAACATCATCGACGACCGTCGCGCCGAACGTGCCGGGCAGGCACCGGCGGACGAGGGCCTGGAACAGGCCGTCGGCAATCCCGGCTGATCCGGCAGAGATTCCGCCAGGACTTGGCGGAGCCGAGAATCAGCGGCCGGTGTAGCGGACGATCAGCTGATCGAGCATTGCCGGATCCACCGGCTTGGTGAGGAACTCGTCCATACCCGCCTCCATGCATTCGCTGCGGGCATCCTCTGCGGCGTTGGCGGTGAGGGCGATGATCGGCAGCTTGCCGGCACGCTCATGCTGACGGCAGGCACGGGTGAATTCGATGCCGTCCATCTTCGGCATCCGCAGATCCACCAGGGCCAGGTCGAAGGACTCATTGCCCGCCCGCTCCATGGCGGCCTCGCCATCCCGCACCATCACTACCTGGTGACCGGCCTTGCACAGCAGGCTCTCGATCAGCTTGGCATTGATGCTGTCATCCTCGGCTACCAGCACCCGTGCCGCCTGGCCCTTGCCGACCAGGCTCAGCAGACCGTTCTGGGTCTCGCGATCCGACTGCTCCGACAGCCCGGCCTCGACCCGGGCCATGATCCGCCACAGCGCCGGAGCACTGAAGGGCTTCACCAGGCCGCGCCCGCTGTGATGCGGATTCATCGCCTGCCGCCAGGCGTAGTGGAGAAAGACCGTCGGTACCGGGTGACCGAGCAGACGATAGATCAGCTCGGAGAGACCGCCGAGGTCCATCCCCCGGGGAGAGTCGGCGATCAGCAGCAGGTCGATCTGGCGCACGTCCTGACGCTCACCGATGATGCGTGCCAGCTCGTCCACCTCGGAAACCGCAATGGTGCGCATGTCCGCCTGCTCACAGGCTGCCTCGATGACCCCCAGGCTCAGCCGGTTGGTCTCCACGATCAGCACCCGCTGGCCCGACAGCAGTGCCGGCGGCCTGGGCGATGGCAGGACCTCGCTGTGCATGTTGGCCAGCGGCAGATCGACCCAGAAGGTCGAGCCCTTGCCCACCACGCTCTCGACGCCGATCCGGCCACCCATGAGGCGGGTCAGATCGCGGGCGATCGTCGTCCCCAGCCCGGTCCCGCCATACTTCCGTGTGGTGCCGCTGTCCGCCTGCCAGAAACTCTCGAAGATATCCTGGATCTTCTCCGCCGGGATGCCGATGCCGGTATCGGTGACGGCGATGTGCAACGGCGGCCTTGCCTCTTCCGCTTCCACCTCACCCGGCGCGACGGTGATGAGCACGTGACCCTCGGCGGTGAACTTGACGGCGTTTCCGATCAGGTTGAAGAGGATCTGCCGCACCCGCAACTCATCGCCCCAGACCTTTTCCGGCACCGCCGGATCCACGTCGCAGATGATCTCCACGCCCTTGTCCAGGGCCTGGTTGCCGAGGGTGTGGGCCACGGCCACCAGGCAGTCCCGCAGGTCGAAATAGTCGTTCTTCAGCTCGAGCTTGTTGGCATCGATCTTGGAAAGATCCAGGATGTCGCCGATCAGCGACTGCAGCATGTTGGCCGACGAGCATATGGAATTGACATATTCCTTCTGCTCGTCGTCCAGCGTGGTGGTGTTCAGCAGGCGCGCCATGCCCACCACGCCGGACAGGGGCGTGCGCAGCTCATGGGTCATGGTGGCGAGGAAGTTGCCGCGGGCCTGGTTCGCCGACTCGGCCGCCTGCCTGGCCTCGTGCAGCTTGCGCAACAGGGCATACTGATAGAGCGGCAGCACCACCAGCAGTATCAGTAGAAAGAAGGCCTCGAAGCCATTCCTCTGCCAGCCGCCGAGGACGGTGAGGATGAAGCTGTAGGCGAGCACACTGCCGATCGAGGCGGCCATCAGGTGTTTCTTGCCGAAGCGCGTCCCCTGGGAGACGAACACCCAGATATAGAGCAGGTAGAAGGGACTGATCGGCTCACCGCCGAGATAGATCGAGCAGGTGGTTCCGCTGAGGTCGGCGATCATGCTGAAATAGCGGCGCCTCACCGAGGGCTCAGGGTGGGTCACCACGTTGTAGAGTATCCCCAGAAACCACACCAGATGGATGCCGAACAGCACCACGAACTGGTTCCAGTCCACCTGGTAGTAGCCCACGTAGCCGGCGATGCCGACATAGGCCACCATGAAGACCCACACGGCGAGTCGCACCACGGCCGACTGGAATTCCTGATTCGAACGGAGCGACTGAAAGTCGTTGGCTTGCGGCATATCGAACAATGAATCCCAGAATCTCATCGCATCACATCCCTGTGTGCAGGCTGTCGAGTTGGTCGGCAGACATCCTGTTCATATCAGTTATAGTGGCTCGCCGGCAGAAAGCCCACACAACCACATCCACGAACCAGCCTAGCCAAGTCATGAACCGGAGTAAACGACAAGCGATCTTCGAGCGCCTGCGCAATGCCAACCCCCATCCGACGACCGAACTCGAGTACAGCACCCCCTTCGAGCTGCTGATCGCGGTCATGCTCTCGGCCCAGGCCACGGACAAGGGGGTGAACAAGGCCACCGCCAAGCTTTTCCCGGTCGCCAACACCCCGCAGGCGATACTCGATCTCGGTGAAGAGGGGCTGAAGGAATACATCAAG
>JANTHH010000013.1 GCA_024762485.1 Chromatiales bacterium | reverse complement strand
TGAGCGGAGACACGATCAGCAGCTGCATACCATCTGATCACTGGACCCGGCCGATGACCGACTCACTGACCGAACTCGATGCACGCCTGCTCGCCTTTGCACGCGAGCGCGACTGGGAGCAATTCCACTCGCCGAAGAACCTGGCCATGGCGCTGGCTGGGGAGGCTGGCGAACTGCTGGAGCATTTCCAGTGGCTGACCGAAGAACAGAGTGCCGGCCTGGACACCTCGCGACGGGAGGCGGTGGCGCTGGAGATGGCGGATATCCTCATCTACCTGGTCCGCCTCGCCGAGCGTCTCGATATCGATCTGCTGGCGGCCGCCGATCGCAAGGTGGCCATCAACGAGGCACGCTACCCGGCCGACAAGGTCCGTGGCGATGCGCGTCGTGCCTCCGAGTACGACGACTGAATCCATCCCTGTCTTCCCCTCAAGTCTCGATCCCGCCCGCCGTTAAGCCCCCTGGAAGAATCAAATGCCTAAGTGATGCCGCGCGCGACCGCCGTCACGGTCGCCGCCAGGTGTGCGGGCGGACAAAACGACGAGGAAAGGGGTATGAACGAGCGAAGCGGACCACAGCTGTCCTGGCTGCAAGACCTGCCGTTGCTGGTGCTGGCATTGGGCGAAACAGGCGACATCCTCTGGCTGAGCGCGCCGTTGTGTGAGCGCCTGGGGCTGGATGCCGATCAACTGACCGGCCAGCCGGTGGGTCAGCAGGGGGCGCCCCTGGCCCATCTGCTGGCGGGGGACAACGAGCTGATACACCTCGTTCCCGAGGTCGGCAGCAACATCTGGTTGCACTGCCAGGCGCGCACCAGTGAGGATGCCGACGGCAGGCCGGTGACCCTGCTGTACTACACGGATGTCACGCCACAGATGTTGCTCGAACAGGAGAACCAGCGCCTGCAGCAGGAGGTGGACACGCTGCGGCTGACCGATGCGGTCACCGGACTGCCAAACCAGCGTGCGCTGGGTCAGGCGCTGGAGCGCCAGGTCTCGCTGAGTCGGCGATACCAGAATCCGCTGAGCATCGCGGTGTTCCAGGTTGATGCGGAGGTTGCCGCTGATCCGGAGTGCTTTCGCCAGCTCGCCCACTACCTGCGCGACCGGCTGCGCTGGGTCGACCAGATCGGCATGTGGGGAGAGAACGGCTTCCTCGCCATCCTGCCCGAGACCGCTGCCGGGGACGCCGGCCAGCTGGCGTCCGCCATTGTCGACGAACACAAGGAATGCGCGGCGCTGGGTCTGAAACAGGGCACGGCCACCTGGCAGAAGGGTGACGGCCCGAAACAGTTGCTGACCCGTGCCATCGCGGCGTTGGCCGAGGTCGATGCGGTCACTTCCGAATAGGCCGGAGGGTGTGGCATGGCGGCCGAGGCGCTTGATGAAATCGAGGTGGGGCGTAAATATGCGGCAAGGATGCTCAGCCGCTTCCTGGCGCTGCGCGATGTCCGCCTGACCCGTCTGAGGGCATCCCTCAGCCAGCGCCAGCAGGAGTTTGTCGAGCTGTTGCCGCTGTTGTTCCACAGCAATCACCCGGGCCTGCCGGGCTTTGTCTCCACCGACTGCCCGGCGGATCTGCCGGGCTATCAGCCCGCCATCGAAACCCTGCAGCTGGCGCGACGCAACAATCGCAATATCGAGCTGCACAAGGGCGAGCCTCCGCGCGGCCGTCTCAAGGGCCTGTACCTGATGGGCAGCCCCGGCACGCTGGGGCAGGATTCGCACAGCGATCTCGATGTCTGGCTCTGCCACGCCGGTGACCTCAGCGAGCAGGAGGCAGAGGAGCTGGCGGTCAAGGTCAGGCGGGTGGAGGAATACGGTCTCGAGTTCGGCCTGTTCGTGCATATCTTCACCATGCACGCCGAGAGCTTCCGCGATGGACAGAACACGCCGATCAGCGAGGAGAGCAGTGGCAACACCCAGCACCACCTGGTGCTGGAGGAGTTCTACCGCACCTCCATCCTGCTCGCCGGCCTGCCGCCCCTGTGGTGGCTGGTGCCGCTCGATCGCGAGATGGACTATCCCGCCTTCACCGCGCGGCTGTTCAAGGGGCGCTTCATAAAGCCGCAGGAGTGGCTCGACTTCGGCGGACTGGACCGGGTGCCGGCGGGTGAATTCCTCGGCGCCGCCCATTGGCAGCTGCACAAGGCCATCCGGGCACCCTACAAGGCGATGCTCAAGCTGATGCTCACCGAGGCCTATGCCGCCGAATTCCCCAATATTCAGTGGCTGTGCCAGACCATCAAGGGCGTGCTGCAGGGCACGGCACCGCTCGATGCCGATCGCCTCGACCCCTATGTCATGATGCTGGAACGGGTCAGCAGGTATATCGCCGCCAGTGGTGACGTGAAGCGGCTGGACCTGGCCCGCCGCAGCTTCTACATCAAGACCGGCATGGTGCTGTCGCGGGAGAAGAAGGCCGATCGATGGCAGTACAAGCTGTTGCAGAAGATCACCCGTGAATGGGGCTGGGACCAGGGCCACTTGGTGCTGGTGGATAACCGCAGCAGCTGGAAGCTGGAACAGTTGCTGGAGGAGCGGGCACTGATCGCTGCGGAGTTGTCATCCTGTTTCCGCATCCTCAACAATTTCGCCCGTGCCCACGTCGACGACTGCCGGCTGGATGCCCGCGAACTCAGCCTGATCGGGCGCAAGCTGTACGCCGCCCTGGAGCAGCGCCCGGGCAAGGCCGAGTTGCTCAACAGCGGCCGCGAGTACGACCTGCACGAGGATCGCCTGTTTCTCTGTGCCAGCAGTGGACAGTGGCAGCTGCGGCGCCACTCACCCCTGGTGGAAGCCAGCGTGGTGCTGAAGGCCACCGCGAGCCTGGTGGAGCTGCTCGCCTGGCTCCATCTCAACGGTATTGCCGATGAAGATACCAGCCTGATGCGGCTGCCTGCCTTCCAGGTGGGCAGCGAGCAGGAGCACCGCCGCCTCTTCTCCAGCCTGCAGGACAAGCTGCCCCCGGTGGACAGCCCGGCGGTGCCACTGGAGGACTTCGCCGGACCGGCCCGGGCAACCTTGTCGCTGGCCTTCGTCAATGTCGGTATCGATCCCTTCGCCACCCTCACCGGGTCCGGTTTCCAGCGCACGACCGACCGTAGCGATGCCCTGAGCTACGGTGGAACCCACGCCTGCCTGGTGCACGATGTGGAGCACCTGGTTTTGACCACCTGGGGCGAGGTGCTGGTGGAACGCTATGACGAGGGCCCGGCCGGACTGGCCAGCATGCTGTGCCGCCATCTCAACCTCAGTGGTGTTGCCGGGGGCGCCGCATCGACCCGTCTGCAGGCCCACTCCTATTCCTCGCCCCGCGCCGAGGCCATCGCCGGGCGGGTGAGCGAACTGGCCGGGGCAGTGGAGTCGTTCTTCCAGACGGAAGGGGTCGACGCCCGCTTTGTATTTCAGGCCGAGGATCATTTCCACCTCATCGAACACCGGGCAGACAAGTTCCACGCCATCGAGGTTGCCGACGAGACCGATCTGCTGCAGATTCTACGCGAACCCCAGGCCGGCTGGCGCCCGTTGCGGATCGACGAGCGCGCGATGACGGGCTCGGCCCTGCCCTTCGTACTCGCGGCCAACCGTCGTGACCAGATCCAGGTGTTCTATCAGGTGGTGCCACGCGGGGTGGTGATGTATGTGCTGGACGATACCGGGGCGCTGCTCCGCCAGGTTCTGCCGCGGGCCAGTGAGCGTCATTTCCTGGTGCAGCAGCGGCGCTTCTTCGACAGCATACTCAGTCAGCGGCTGATGGCCGCCACCGATTCGGCGGCAGACCTGCTCGCCACCCGGGTGGTGTTCGAGCGCCTGGCACAGGACAGCCTGGGCTGGTCGTCCGAACCGGTGCAGATGCCGGATCAAAGCGCGGCCCATTTTCTCGACCTGTTCCTGGTGATGGGCAGCGAGAGCCCACGTGATCAGGGTGTCCGTCTGCTGTGCGCCAATCGCGAATTCGATTCGGCCGTGCTGGGCAAGTCTCTGCACACCGAAGTGGCCCGCCATCTGCTGGCGCATCGGCAGGGCGACGGGGATTATCCCGTCTATCTCACCGGCATCCAGTCCAGCGGGCTGGAGCAGGGCACGCCCCTCTCGCTGCTGCAGATGGTGGAATTCAAGCACCTGCTCGAACGTCGTCTCACCCAGACTCTGCACGCACTGGTCGGTTGATCCCGGCTAGCCGGCGCAGCGTGCGCCGAGCCAGTCACGGATGTCATCGATCTCCTCCGGGCAGACCGCGTGGGCCATCGGATAGCTGTGCCAGTCGACGTGGTGACCGAGGGCCCGCAGTCGGTCGCGGCTGGCCTGGGCGGCCGCAGGGGGGACGATGTCGTCGAAGCGGCCGTGACCCTGAAAGATCCTCAGCGGCGGGGCGATACAGTCGCCGCCAGGCGGCAGGTAGGTGGACAGCGCCAGCACGCCACCCAGGCGGCGGCCTTCACTCAGCGCGGTGCGCAGTGCGATGACCCCGCCCTGGGAGAAGCCGGCGAGGATGATCTGCGCCGGCTCGAGTCCGCGCCGCAGTTCGGCGTCGATCAACCCCCGCAGATACTCGCATGAGGCCTCGATGCCGGCCTGATCGATTTCCTGCAGCAGATCGGGATGGCGGATGTCGTACCAGGCCGGCATCACGTAGCCATTGTTGATGCTGACCGGTCGCAGCGGCGCGTTGGGGAAGACAAAGCGCAGACCCAGTGCGTCGCTCAGACCGAGTTCTCCGGCAACGGGGAGAAAGTCACGGCCATCGGCGCCGAGACCGTGCAGCCAGATGACGCTGCAGCGATGCTCGCTGCCGGGGTTGATCTCGATCGGTGGTGACATGCTCATGGTGGTTGGTTGTGGCCGGGTGCAGGAGGCCGGCCAATTATGCGGCAGGGCGGCGGCGGTTTATACTGCCGGCTCTGCCGATTCGCCCTCAGTCCCCGATCATGCGCCTGTTTACCCGGATACTCCCCCTGATATTGCTCAGCACCTTCCTGTTCGGTTTCGTCAGTTGCGGGCAGAAGGGGCCGTTGACCCCTCCCGAGTCGCAGCAGAGCAAGGCAGGGGATAGATAACCATGGACCATTTTCATTATCGCGACGGTGAACTCCACGCCGAAGAACTGCCCCTGCAGCAACTCGCCGACGAATTCGGCACGCCCTGCTATGTCTATTCCCGTGCCACCCTGGAGCGCCACTGGCAGGCCTTCGACCAGGCCTTCGCCGGTCATCCGCACCTGGTGTGCTTCGCGGTCAAGGCCAATTCCAACCTGGCGGTGCTGAACGTGCTGGCGCGTCTCGGTTCCGGTTTCGATATCGTCTCGGTGGGCGAGTTGGAGCGGGTGCTGGCCGCCGGTGGTGACCCGGGCAAGGTGGTGTTTTCCGGCGTCGGCAAGCGTGCCGGGGAGATGCGCCGTGCACTGGAGGTGGGGATCCGCTGTTTCAATGTCGAGTCCGATGCCGAGCTGGAACGCTTGAACCGGGTGGCCGGCGAGCTGGGGGTGACGGCGCCGGTGGCGCTGCGGGTCAACCCGGACGTGGATGCCCAGACCCATCCCTACATCTCCACCGGGCTGAAGGAAAACAAGTTCGGTGTCGCCATCGATACGGCGCTGGCGCTCTACCGGCATGCCGCCGGGCTGCCCCATCTGCAGGTCTCCGGCGTGGATTGCCACATCGGCTCGCAACTCACCGAGCTGTCCCCTTTCCTCGATGCCCTGGAGCGGGTGCTCGCGCTGGTGGATCGGCTGCAGGACGAGGGCATTGCCATCGATCATCTCGACCTCGGTGGCGGCCTCGGTGTGCGCTACCGGGATGAACACCCCCCCGAGCCCGAGGCCTATGCCCGGGCGCTGATGGCCAGGCTCGGCGAGGTCCCTTACGAGATCTTCATCGAGCCGGGGCGCGCCATCGCTGCCAATGCGGGTGTGCTGCTGACGCAGGTGGAGTACCTCAAGCCGACAGCGGAGAAGGATTTCGCCATCGTCGATGCGGCGATGAACGACCTGCTGCGCCCTGCCCTCTACCAGGCCTGGCAGGCGATCGTCAGCCTCAAGGAACACCCCGTGGGCCGGGCCGGTGTCTACGACGTGGTAGGGCCGGTGTGCGAGACCGGCGATTTCCTCGGCAAGGACCGCGAACTGGTCCTCAGCCCGGGTGACGTGCTGGCGGTGCGCTCCAGTGGCGCCTACGGCTTTACCATGGCCTCCAACTACAACAGCCGGCCGCGTGCGCCGGAGGTGATGGTCGATGGTGACCAGGCCCACCTGGTGCGCCGGCGCGAGACCATCGAGGACCTGCTGCGCGGCGAGTCGCTGCTGCCCTGAGGCGGTACGGCATGGCCATTTCATCCATAAGTCTGACAGGAGTGCTTGTCTGATGACCCGGGATACCGAAGCATTGGGTGGCTTCCCCGCCACCCGCATGCGGCGCATGCGCCGTGACGATTTCTCCCGCCGACTGATGCGCGAGACCACGCTGACTGCGGACGACCTGATCTATCCCGTCTTCGTGCTGGAGGGTGAGGGCGAGAAGGAGCCGGTGGTCTCCATGCCCGGTGTCGAGCGTATGAGCATCGACCTGCTGGTGCAGGAGGCGAAGGCCGTCGCCGACCTGGGCATACCGGCGATGGCACTGTTCCCGGTGACGCCGCCTGCGGCCAAGAGCGAGGATGCGTGCGAGGCCTACAACCCGGACGGACTGGCACAGCGTGCGGTGCGTGCCATCAAGGATGCGGTGCCCGATCTGGGGGTGATCACCGACGTCGCCCTGGACCCCTTCACCACCCACGGCCAGGACGGGTTGATCGACACCAGCGGATACGTGCTCAACGACGAGACCGTCGAGGTGCTGGTGCGCCAGGCACTGTCCCACGCCGCCGCCGGTGCCGACGTCGTCGCGCCCTCGGACATGATGGACGGGCGGGTCGGCGAGATCCGCACGGCCCTTGAGGCCGAGGGCCATATCCACACCCGCATCCTTGCCTATTCAGCGAAATATGCCTCCAGCTACTACGGCCCGTTCCGTGATGCGGTCGGCTCTGCGGCCAATCTGGGGAAGGGCAACAAGTCCACCTACCAGCAGGATCCGGCCAACAGCGACGAGGCGCTGCGCGAGGTCGCCCTGGACCTGCGTGAGGGGGCGGACATGGTGATGGTCAAGCCGGGCATGCCCTACCTGGATATCGTGCGCCGCGTGAAGGACCAGTTCGGCGTGCCTACCTACGTCTACCAGGTCAGCGGTGAATACGCGATGCACATGGCGGCGATACAGAATGGCTGGCTGGACGAGCGTGCGGTGGTGATGGAGTCGCTGCTGTGTATCAAGCGCGCCGGTGCCGATGGTGTGCTGACCTACTTCGCCAGGAAAGTGGCCGAATGGCTGGCTGAACAGTGACAGGGCAGGATTTCCCTGCTCGGCACAGGGGATACATAGGTAGCCCTTATCCGCGCCCCAGATGAATTGATTTCCTCGCCCTATCCCGCCTCCCTACTATGTGCTGCTCGAGGGGCGCGATAGCATCCGTGTCGTCCGCTGCGTCTGTCCCGGTCCCGTTCTTGCCATGCAACGATCCGAGGGGTAAATCAGATGTCCGCAAGTCTCATATTCGCACTGGTGTGCGCAGTCGCCGCGCTGCTGTACGGCGCCTGGTCCATCCGCTGGCTGTTGTCCCGGCCGACCGGCAATCCTGCCATGCAGGCCATCAGCCAGGCCGTGCAGGAGGGCGCACAGGCCTATCTGAGCCGTCAGTACACCACCATCGGCATGGTCGGCGTGGTGCTGTTTTTCGTCCTTGGCTTCGCCCTCAGCTGGCCCTCCGCCATCGGCTTTGCGATCGGCGCGATCTTCTCCGGCGCTGCCGGTTACATCGGCATGAATATCTCGGTGCGGGCCAACGTGCGCACGGCGCAGGCGGCCTACGAGGGCCTTGGTGCAGCCATGGATGTGGCCTTTCGCGGCGGCGCCATCACCGGCCTGCTGGTGGTGGGCCTCGGCCTGCTCGGGGTGGCGGGTTATTACGCCATCCTTTCCGCCTACGGCTTCACCGAGAGCGAGACCCTGCATTCGCTGGTGGCGCTGGGCTTCGGTGGCTCGCTGATCTCCATCTTCGCCCGACTCGGCGGCGGCATCTTCACCAAGGGGGCGGACGTCGGCGCCGATATCGTCGGCAAGGTGGAGGCCGGTATTCCCGAGGATGATCCGCGCAACCCGGCGGTGATCGCCGACAATGTCGGTGACAACGTCGGCGACTGCGCCGGGATGGCCGCGGACCTGTTCGAGACCTACGCGGTGACGGTGGTCGCCACCATGCTGCTGGGCAGCCTGATGCTGCCACAGGCCGGCGCGAATGCCGCCATCTACCCGCTGGCGCTGGGTGGGGTGTCCATCATCGCCTCCATCATCGGCACCTTCTTCGTCAAGGCGAGAGAGGGCGGCAAGATCATGAACGCCCTGTATCGGGGCCTGATTGTCGCCGGTGTGCTGGCCGCGGTGGCCTTTTATTTCGTCACTGACTGGATGATGGCGGACAACGGGGTCTACAGCGCTCTGTCGATCTACTATTGTTCACTGATCGGGCTGGTGCTGACGGCGGCCATGGTGGTGATCACCGAGTATTACACCGCCACCGAGTTCTCGCCGGTGCGGCACATCGCCGAGGCCTCGACCACCGGTGACGGCACCAACGTCATCGCCGGCCTGGGGGTCTCGATGAAATCCACCGCAGCACCGGTGCTGGCAGTCTGCGCCTCCATTTGGGGTGCCTACGAGCTGGCCGGTCTGTATGGCATCGCCATCGCCGCCACCTCGATGTTGTCCATGACCGGCATCATCGTGGCACTGGATGCCTATGGCCCGATTACTGACAACGCAGGCGGTATCGCCGAGATGGCGGACCTGGACGAGAAGATCCGCAATATCACCGACCCGCTCGATGCCGTTGGCAACACCACCAAGGCGGTGACGAAGGGCTATGCCATCGGCTCCGCCGGTCTGGCGGCGCTGGTGCTGTTTGCTGACTACACCCACGGCCTGGAGGCCGAGGGCATCACTGCGAGCTTCGACCTCTCCGACCCGCTGGTGATCATCGGCCTGTTCATCGGTGGCCTGGTTCCCTACCTGTTCGGCTCCATGGCGATGGAGGCGGTGGGCCGCGCCGCCGGTGGCATCGTCAACGAGGTGCGACGCCAGTTCAAGGCGATGCCCGGCATCATGGACCGGACCGAGAAACCGGACTATTCCTGCGCGGTGGACATGCTCACCAAGGCTGCGATCCGCGAGATGGTCATCCCCTCACTGCTGCCGGTGCTGGTCCCGGTGGTTGTGGGTCTGGTGCTGGGCCCGGTGGCGCTGGGCGGGGTGCTGCTCGGCACCATCGTCACCGGCCTGTTCGTGGCCATCTCCATGACCACCGGTGGTGGCGCCTGGGACAATGCCAAGAAATACATCGAGGATGGCAATTTCGGCGGCAAGGGTTCCGACGCTCACAAGGCGGCGGTCACCGGTGACACCGTTGGCGACCCCTACAAGGACACCGCCGGTCCCGCCATCAACCCGCTGATCAAGATCATCAACATCGTGGCGCTGTTGATGGTGCCCCTGCTCTGAGCGGACGGCATTGTACGTAACCGGACGGGACGACGGTGTCGTCCCGTTTTCCGTTGGGGATCTCCTATACACTTCGGAAAAATACAGCAGAGGCGCAAAGACGTGGCATTCGAAATCAGCAACTATTACGAGAAGGCAGTGATCGAAAAGGTCCTCGAACACTACGGCAGTGAGGAGGGCCTGGGGCAGGACGCACTGGAAGACATCGTCTGCGTCGCACTCAACCAGCTGCCAGCCAAGTATGTCCGCCATGCCGTGGACCTGGCCTTCTACATGGATGCCGGCGAGCGCGCGGAGATGGAGCGCAAGATCGAGGCGGCGATTGCCGAGGCACGGGATTTCGTCCAAAGCCACCGCCGCTGAGACGTGTTCTGCAGTCGACAGGGCGCGAGATGGCGTAGAATCCCGCCGCAGTTCAACGCCAGCCAGGAAGCGTCTCCATGACCGATCGCTATGCCGTTATCGGCAATCCCATCGAGCACAGCAAGTCACCCGAGATCCATGCCGCCTTTGCCGCCCAGACAGGTCAGGACATGACCTACGAGCGCATCCTCGGCGACCTGGAAGACTTCGAAGGCGACGTGGCCGATTTTTTTGCCGCCGGTGGCAAGGGGTTGAATGTCACGGTGCCGTTCAAGGAACGTGCCTTCCGGCTCGCCGACGAGCTGAGCCCGCGGGCCGACACGGCCCAGGCGGTCAACACCCTGATCGCACGCGACAACGGACGCCTCCAAGGCGACAACACCGACGGTGTCGGGCTGGTGCGTGACCTTGGCTGCAATCACCTGTTCAACTTCAAGGGCGCGCGCATCCTGTTGCTGGGTGCGGGAGGGGCCGCCCGTGGGGTGGTGCAGCCACTGCTCGACGAGGGGCCGGCAGAGCTGCTGATCGCCAATCGCACTGCCAGCAGGGCAGAGCAGCTGGCACGCGAACTGGCGACACTGGGGCCGGTCAGTGGCTGCGGTCTGGATGAGCTCGTCGGCCGTCGCTTCGACCTCATCATCAATGCCACCTCCGCCGGCCTGCGCGCGCAGGTGCCGGAGATCCCCGACGACTGCCTGGCCGAGGGCGGTTGGAGCTACGACATGATGTACGCCAGCGAGCCGACCGCCTTCGTGCTGTGGGGACGGGAACATGGTGCCGCGAAGGCGCTGGACGGGCTGGGCATGCTGGTGGAGCAGGCGGCGGAGTCGTTCCGCCTGTGGCGTGGCGTGATGCCGGACACCGCGCCGGTCATCGCTGCCCTGCGCGGTTAGTCGGCCTCCCGGAGGACCTGTCCCCCAGCGGCAATTCGACGCTCACCCGCAGGCCGCCCAGCGCGGGTGACTGTTCGAGCCTCAGGCGTCCACCGTAAAGGCTGGCGATGTCGCTGCAGATGGCCAGTCCCAGTCCCTGCCCCTCACGGGTCTCGTCGAGCCGGCTGCCGCGGGCCAGCAGGCGCTGGCGCTGCTCACCGGGGATGCCCGGCCCATCGTCCTCCACGTGGATGGTCACGCTTGTCGTATCAGCACAGATTTCCAGCCGGACCTTGTGGCGTGCCCATTTGCAGGCGTTGTCCAGCAGGTTGCCCAGTAGCTCCAGCATGTCCTCCCGGTCCAGCGGGAGGGCAGTCGCGGGCAGTGGCCCGCTGCGGATGTCCAGCCCGCGGGAGGGGTGGAGCTGCTGCATCATGGCCAGCAGTGGCGGTACCTCTGTTTCCGCGTTGAACTGCCGGGTACTGCCCGCGCTGCCCGCGATGCGGGCGCGACGCAGTTCGCGGTCGACCAGTGAACGGATACGATCCGCCTGCTGCAGTGCCGTGGCGGCATCGATCTCCGGCTGCTCCAGGATACGCCGCAGCAGGGTCAGGGGCGCCTTCAGTGCATGGGCGAGATTGCCCAGCGCATTGCGTGAACGTGACAGGCGCTGTTCGAGCAGGCCGAGTAGCCGGTTGAATTCGCTGACCAGCGGCTGGATCTCGTCCGGGACCGTGTCGCGCAGTTGCCGGGCCTCGCCCCGTGCAACGCGGGCGACATCCTCGCGCACCAACTCCAGCTTGCGGAAGCCACTGCGCAGCCAGTACCGCTGGGCGGCCAGCAGCAGGAACAACAGGCCGGCGAGGATGAGGGCCGCAGTCACCTGGTAGCGGTGGATCTGCTGCAGCATGCCGGTGATGTCCTCGGCAACCGCGAGGGTGTAGTGATGGCCGGCCTTGCGGTAACCGCGTGCCACCAGCAACAGCTGCTGACCGGCGGGGCCGTCACGGCGGCTCTGCACCTGTTCTCCGGCGGGTACAGGGTCGACCGCCAGCTGTTCGTCCCACAGCGAGCGGGAGCTGAAACGCACCTGCGACCCCTCCAGCAACACCAGGTAGTGGCCGGACAGGGGTTGGCTGTAGACCGGTGGCAGGCGGGCCGCCAGGGTGGCCAGGGGGCGATCGGCGGCAGGCCGGATGGCGCCCAGCGCGGCATCCAGATCGTGACCGAGGCGGGATACCACGTAGTGCTCGTTGAGCACGCGGATGGCCTGGCTGCTGCCCCAGAACAGCAGGCTGAAGCCCAACAGCAGGCCGATGCCCATGCCCAGTTGCAGGCGCCGCTCAAGTGAGCCGGTCATGAACTCTTGGGCTGGAACACGTAACCCTGACCGCGCCGGGTCTCGATCCGCTCGCGGCCGATCTTGTCGCGCAGCCGGCGCACGTAGACCTCGATCAGGTTGCTGTCGCGGTCGAAGTCCTGGTCATAGACATGCTCGGTGAGCCGGGTCTTGGAGAGGATGCGCCCGGGGTGCTGCATGAAATAGCGCAGCAGGCGGAACTCGGTGCCGGTCAGTGCCACTTCGCCGCCACTGTCGAGCAGCACCTGCTGGCGTTCCTCGTCGAGCACCATCCCGTCGGCACGCAGCACGGGCTCGGCACGACCGGTGCTGCGGCGTGTCAGCGCCTGCAACCGGGCCAGCAGTTCCTCGACGTGGAAGGGCTTGGCCAGGTAGTCATCGGCCCCGGCCTTGAAGCCGTCCACCTTCTCGTGCCAGGCGTCGCGCGCGGTGAGAATGAGGACCGGGGTGGCGACGGCGTCGGCACGCCAGTGGGCCAGCACCTCCAGGCCCGGCCGGCCGGGCAGGCCGAGGTCGAGGATGATGGCGTCGTAGGGCTCGACGCGGCCGAGGTGCTCGGCATCGATGCCGTTGTCCGCCAGGTCGACCGCGAAGCCCTGGCGTTCGAGGTCACGGCGCAGGCCGCTGGCGAGCTGTGCGTCGTCCTCCACCAGCAGCAGACGCATTCAGTCGCCTCCTTTGCGCTCGAGGATCCGGCCGCTGCGGGCATCGATGCGGTATTCCCACACACGGCCCCTGGCATCCAGCGCCTCGATCTCATAGACGGGGCGACCGCGTTCGCGATCCAGGTCGACCTCGATGACCCGCTTGCGCGATGCCTTCGGCAGTTTGTTGATGATGCTGGAGAGGGGCAGGACATCGCCCGCCTCGCGCAATCGCCGTGCCTCACCATGGTCGTCGGCGAGCAGCAACGGGCTGGCAGCGAGCAGCAACATCAGCACAAAGGTCTTCATTCAGTCATCCCATCGGCCATGGCCGGCTATGCGGACCTGGTGTTCGTTGAAGGATCCCTGCTCCGCCTGCGTATGGCAAGCCTGGCAGTTGCTGAAGCTGCCCACCGCCGGATTACCCTCGACCAGGCGCGCAGGCAGTTCGTTATGCTTGTGCTTGAAGTAGGCGGTCCCGCTGATGCGCACCTCCTGTGATGCCGGAAAGGCCTGGGCGGCAAAGGCCCGGGTGCGCAGCGGACCATTGCTGTCGGCGGCGTGCTGCAGCACATAGCCGCGAATCAGCCTGGCCTGCTCGGGTGGCAGTTCGGCGTTGTCGCCGTAGTGGTCGTCGAGGTTGTCGAACACCCGCTGCCAGGCATCGGCCGGCAGCAGGCCGGGGGGGTATGCCATGTGGCAGCCTCCGCATTCTTCCTGGTAAGGGGCGAAATCCGCCGGTGCCACGTCGTGTCCGCCGAAGCCGCGGCGCAGGTCATCGTCACCGATCACCAGGCCGACGCCGCCGAGCAGGCTGGTGCCGAGCAGGGTGGCGGCAAGAAAGCGTGTCTTGTTCATGTCATTTCTCCTCGAACGAATCGGTGATCAAAGGCCGTTCAGATAAGTCAGGATGTCGCCCTTCTCCTGTGCACTGCAGGTGCGGCCCCAAGTCCACTTGCAGTTGCGCAGAAACCATTTCTCGATCTTTTTCGGATCGCTGAGCCGGGCGGGCTCAACGGAGGGCGCCATGGGCTTGATGGCCTTGCGGGTCCGCAGGTGCCGGCCAGCCTGTTTCGGGTCGCTGCCGTGGCAGCTGCTGCAGCTGCGGGCATCTCCCTTGCCGGATGTCACCTCGGCCAGCCAGGCCTGACGGCCGCGTTCGGCATCGAAGGGGCCGGCGCCCGCTGCGCTGTAGCGCGCCAGCAGTTCCTCGCCACCGCCATGGGAGAGGGCGGGCAGCAGCAGTGCGCCGGCGAGCAGGATGTATCGGGTTTTCATGATCCCACCTGTTGTGATTTGCGGCCGGTGAGCATGGCGCGGACCAGGTTTTCGCCGTGCAGCAGGCTGGAGACCAGTACCCCGGTGATGTGCACGAAGACCAGCAGCAGGGTGAAGTTGGCGAAGAACTCATGGGTTTCCTCGAACAGGTCCGGCCAGATGCCGGTGGTGGCGACCAGACCGACCAGTGGGCCCTGCGCCTCCTCGATGGCGAGGTGGGCCATGCCGGTGAGCACGGTCGCCAGCAGGCTGAGCAGCAGGATCATCACCATCAGCCCGCCGGCCGGGTTGTGGCCGAGGTAATGCCGTGGGCGCAGTCGTGCAAGGTCCCTGAGATAGGCCTTGATGCTGGAAGGGCGGTAGACGAAGTCGCTGAAGCGGGCATGGCGGGTGCCGATCAGGCCCCACAGCACGCGGAAGCCGAGCAGTCCGGCGATGAGATAGCCGGCCAGCACATGCAGGTCCAGCCACTCCTCGCCGCTGGCATAGGAGACGGTGAAGGCCAGCACCAGTGTCCAGTGGAAGACGCGGACCAGCGGGTCCCAGACCTTGACGGTTTCGTCGTTCATTGCAGGCTCCTGGAGTGTTGTTGCAGGCAAGTCTAGGGAGGCTGGCTGAATCCAAGCTGAAATGCGGCCCCTTGCCCCGGGTCAATACGCAGGCCGGGGTGGTGCCTACACTATGGCCATGGACCCGATAAGCGGCGGAGTCGCCGTCTCCCATCACGATCCGATTGCCCCGGTGATCTTCGGAGTCACCCTGATACTGGTCGCGGCGCTGGCCGGCCGCTACGGCGCGCGCCGGCTCGGCCAGGCCTCGGTGCTGGGTGAGCTGGTGATGGGTGTGCTGCTGGGCAACCTGCTGTATTTCTTCGGCTACGACCTGATGGCCGTGCTGCGCGAGGGCACGGCACTGATGGACATGGCCGATCTCACCCTCGCCGGCGCCAGCTGGGAGGCCGCGGCGGTGTCAGTGATGGGGCCGGTGGACGGCCCGCCCTTCCTGGAGATGCTGCGGGGGCATGCCGGCGATGAGTACCTGCAGGTGGCCCATGCGGTGGATATCTTCTCCCGCTACGGCGTTATCTTCCTGTTGTTCCACGTCGGCCTGGACACCTGTGTGGCGGAGTTGCGCCGGGTGGGCATGGACTCGCTGCGGGTGGCGGTGCTCGGGGTGGTGGCGCCCTTCATCCTCGGCTTCGGCGCAGCCTGGCTGGTGGAACCGGAGCGCGGCCATGTGGAACACATGTTCCTGGGCGCCGCACTGGCCGCCACCAGCATCGGCATCACCGCCCGGGTGCTGCAGGACCTGGGCAAGCAGAATTCACCCGAGGCCTCGGTGATCCTCGGTGCGGCGGTGATGGATGACGTGCTCGGCCTGGTGCTGCTGGCGGTGGTCTCCGGCATCGTCGTCAGCGACAGCCTGCACCTGCCCGAGATCCTGCGCACCGTGCTGCTGGCCGGTCTGTTCATCGCCGTGGTGCTGCTGCTCGGGCCCTACATCATCGAGTTGCTCATCAAGCTTCTGCGGCATCTCGACGAGATGGAGGCGAAGATCTTCATCTCGTTCATCTTCGTCATGATCCTCGCCTGGCTGGCCAACCTCATGGGACTGGCGACCATCGTCGGTGCCTTCGCTGCGGGCCTGCTGATCATGGAGAGCCATTTCCACGACTGGGAGAACAGCAGTGGTGTCAGCTATCGAATAAAGGACCTGTTTGCGCCACTGGAGGCGATCCTGGTACCGATTTTTTTCGTGCTGATGGGGATCCAGGTGAAGCTGGAGACCTTCCTCGACTGGCAGGTGCTGGCACTGGCCGTGCTGCTGACGGTGGTGGCGGTGGTGGGCAAGGTGGTGGCCGGGCTGGGCGTGAGTGATCACCGCATGAGCCGGCTGGCGGTGGGCATCGGCATGATGCCGCGGGGCGAGGTCGGCCTGGTGTTCGCCTCCATCGGCAAGAACCTGGGGGTGATCAGCGCCGGGACCTTCTCGGCCATCGTGCTGATGGTGATGATCACCACCCTGGCGACGCCGCCTCTGCTCAAGGTGGCGTTGCGGGACAGCCGCTGATGTCTAGCGGTGCCGCTCGGCGAGTTCGATATAGTGCTGCGCCGAATAGCCGAAGAAGGCCAGTTCCTGCTCGCTGAGTTCACGTATCCGTCGCGCCGGAGAGCCGATGTAGAGATAACCCGACTCCAGTACCTTGCCGCCGGGCACCACTGAGCCGGCGCCGACCACCACGTGACGTGGCACCACCGCGCGATCCATGATGATGGCGCCCATGCCGATCAGGCAGTCGTTTCCCAGGGTGCAGCCGTGGAGGATCACGTTGTGTCCAACGGTGACGCCATCCCCCACGTTCAGTGCAGCCCCGCCGGGGAGAAATTCGCTGTCGTGGCTGACGTGCAGCACGCTGCCGTCCTGGATGTTGCTGCGTGCACCGATACGGATGGCATGGATGTCCCCGCGCACCACGACTTGCGGCCAGATACTGGATTGTGCGCCGATGTGCACGTCACCGATCAACAGGGCGGTGTCGTCTATCCAGGCGCTATCGTCGATGCGGGGCGTGACACCATCGAAGGTACGGATGTTTGATCTGGACATAGGCGGGGCCATTGCGGGTTGGCGGAGGTAAAGGTTCAGGCCGGGATGCCGTTGCTGATCACAGGCCGTGTACGTGTCGTTCTATATAATCGGGCAGGCAGCCGGGTCTGAAACCGCAGGAGTCGTCGAATGGAAATAGCCCTTTGGGTAATGCTGGGCATGCTCGTCATCGTGCTCATCTACGCCATCATAATCTATAACAACCTGGTTGCGCTCAAGCACCAGGTATCCCAGGCCTGGGCCAACATCGATGTGCTGTTGAAGCAGCGCCACGACGAACTGCCCAAGCTGGTGGAGACCTGCAAGCAGTACATGGGCTACGAGCAGGAGACCCTGAAGCAGGTGATCGAGGCCCGCTCCGCCGTCGCCGCTGCCCGCGAGAAGGGCGACGTGGAAGGCGTGGGCAGTGCCGAGGGCCAGCTGCGCCTCGGCCTGGGCAACCTGTTCGCGCTGGCCGAATCCTATCCCGAGCTGAAGGCCAACGAGAGCTTCCAGCACCTCCAGGCGCGTATCACCGGGCTGGAGGACAGCATCGCCGACCGCCGCGAGTTCTACAACGCGGCAGTGAACAACAACAACGTGCGTATCGAGCAGTTCCCCGATGTCATCATTGCACGACGCTTCCATTTCGGGCCGGCTGATCTGCTGGAATTCGGCGAGGCGGAGAAGGCCGATGTCGACATGAAACAGCTTTTCAGTTGAACCGGTGAGCTGGCAGCAGACCGTCGTCCAGATGCCGCTGGCCCATTTCTGGGCCTTCGCCGGCTTCGCCCTTGGTGTCTCGGGGGTCGGGCTCTGGAAGGGTTTCAGGAATATCCGTGCCGCGCGCCTGATCGAGGACGTCCCGACGGCGAAGATCCGTTCTGCCCATCAGGGCTACGTCGAACTGATGGGTACGGCGCAGGCGATGGCCGGCGAGCCCATCATCTCGCCCCTCTCCGGGACCCGCTGCTGCTGGTACAGCTACAAGGTGGAGCGGCGCAACGACAAGTCCTGGAGCACGGTGGAACACGACGAGAGCGAAGGACTGTTTCTGCTGCGCGATGATACCGGTGAGTGCGTCGTCGATCCGGAGGATGCCGATGTCACCAGCCGGCACCGTGATACCTGGTACGGCACCCGCACCCCGCCGCCGGGTCGTGGCCCTCTCGCCGCCAGTCGCCGCCCGCCGGGCCTGCTGCAGCGGCTGAGCCTGCGCACCGGGCTGGATATCCGCATCGACAACGATTTCCTCGGTGATCACCGCTATACCGAGACCCTCATCCTCTCCGGCGACCCGCTGTACGTGGTCGGTCACTTCAAGTCCTTCGATGACATCGATCACGAGCGCCACCGCGATGAGCTGGCACGCGAGCTGCTGCGCGAGTGGAAGCGTGACAAGTGCAAGATGGCGAGTTTCGACCGCAACGGCGATGGACGCATCGATCTGGAGGAGTGGGAACTGGCACGCCGCGAGGCCCGTCGCGAGGCCGGTCGTCAGTACCTGGAGCAGATGGCCGGCCAGCACCTGCACACCCTGAGCCGCCCGCTGGTGAACGGCCGGCCTTTCCTGATCTCCAACCTGCCCCAGTTCGACCTGGCCCGTCGCTACCGCGTCGGTGGCTGGATCGGCCTCGTCTTTTTCCTGGCGGGCGGCGGCGTGGCGGTGTCCATGCTGGCCAGCCGGTTTGCCGCCTGACGAGCGTCCTGGGCCCCGGCTTCACGATCTCTTCCCTCTCTGAGTAAAAGCGCCTGGTCATGGGGCCGGCAGATCACCTGCAGCGGAAAGCCGGCTCATCCCCCGTACGCGGCCGGGTTAACCTTCCCGGCCGCCTCGTGCCAGAATGGACCTTTTCCCAGCCGGCCTATCAACAAGATGATCAATCCCCTGCTCGAGACCGACGGCCTGCCGGCCTTCGCCCATATCAAGCCCGAACACATCGAACCCGCCATCGATACCCTGCTGGCGGAGAACCGTGCCAACATCGCCAGACTGCTCGACGAGGTCACCGACCACACCTGGGAGAATACCGTCGAGCCCATCGAGGAGTGGGAGGATCGCCTCTCCCGCGCCTGGTCGCCGGTCTCCCACATGAACTCGGTGGTCAACTCGGACGAACTGCGCGCTGCCTACAATGCCTGCCTGCCCAAGCTGTCCGAATACGGCACCGAGATGGGCCAGAACCGCAGACTCTACGAGGCCTACAAGGCGGTCCATGATCGTGCCGACGAACTGGGGCTGGATGCGGCACAGTGCAAGGTGCTGGAAAATGCGCTGCGCGACTTCCACCTGTCCGGGGTCGATCTGCCGGCAGACAAGCAGGCCCGCTACAAGGCCATCAGCCAGCAATTGTCCGGGCTCACCAGCAAGTTCAGCGACAACCTGCTGGATGCCACCCATGCCTGGTCCAGGCAGCTCGACGACGAGGCGGCGCTGGCCGGCATGCCGCCTTCCGCCATTGCGCTGGCGCGCCAGACCGCCGAGCAGCGCGGCGAGACGGGCTACGTGCTGACCCTGGACTTCCCCAGTTATTACCCGGTGATGACCTACGCCGACGACGCGGCCCTGCGTCGCGAGGTCTACGAGGCCTACAACACCCGCGCCTCCGATCAGGGGCCGCACGCGGGGCAGTGGGACAACAGCGAGGTGATGGAACAGATCCTCGCGTTGCGCCAGGAAAAGGCCCATCTGCTGGGTTTCACCAGCTACGCGGAATATTCGCTGGCCACCAAGATGGCCCGCACCACCGATGAGGTGATCGGCTTCCTTGAAGACCTTGCGACCAAGTCGAAACCCCAGGCCGAGCGCGAGCTGGCCGAGCTGCAGGCCTTCGCGAAGGAACATCACGGTGTCGAAGCGCTGAACCCGTGGGATGTCAGCTATTACGCCGAGAAGCTGCGCCAGCACCGCTATGCCATCAGCTCGGAAGAGGTGAAGCCCTACTTCCCCGAGACGCGGGTTGTGCCCGGCATGTTCGCGCTGATCGGCAAGCTTTTCGGGGTCATCATCCACGAGGTGACCACTGTGGAGGCCGGCGGCAGCATCGAGGTCTGGCACCCGGACGTGAAGTTCTACGAGATCCGCGACGCCGAGACCGGCGAGGTGCGCGGCCAGTTCTACTTCGATCTCTATGCCCGGCCGAAGAAACGCGGCGGCGCCTGGATGGACGAATGCCAGGGGCGCATGCGCACCCACCACCGCGAGCAGATCCCGGTGGCCTACATGACCTGCAACTTCACTCCGCCGGTCGGCGACGAGCCGGCACTGCTGACCCACGACGAGGTGGAGACCCTGTTCCACGAGTTCGGTCACGGCCTGCACCACATGCTCACACGCATCGACTACCCCGAGGTGGCCGGCATCAGCGGCGTCGCCTGGGATGCGGTGGAGCTGCCCAGCCAGTTCATGGAGAACTTCTGCTGGCAGCGCGAGGGCCTGGACCTGATCGCCGGACACTACGAGAGTGGCGAGCCGATCCCCGATGACCTGTTCGGCCGCATGATGGCGGCGAAGAACTTTCAGTCGGCGATGATGATGGTGCGCCAGCTGGAGTTCTCGCTGTTCGACTTCCGCATCCACCTCGGCGAGCCGGCAGGCGAGGCGTTGAGCTGCGAGCGCATCTACCAGGTGCTCGACGCGGTGCGCGACGAGGTGGCGGTGATCCGTCCGCCGGCCTGGAATCGTTTCCCCCACGGCTTCAGCCACATCTTCGCCGGTGGCTATGCCGCCGGTTACTACAGCTACAAGTGGGCCGAGGTGTTGTCCGCCGATGCCTTCTCGTTGTTCGAGGAGCATGGTGTGCTCGACCCCCGGACCGGCCGTGCCTTCCTGCACAACATCCTCGAGAAGGGTGGCTCGCAGGATGCCATGGAGCTGTTTGTCGCCTTCCGTGGCCGCGAGCCGAGGATCGACGCCCTGCTACGCCACACAGGAATCGCCGCATGAGTTGCCCGAGCGTAGACGAACAATCACTCGACCTGCTCGAGGCCTATCTCATCGACCGGATGGAGCAGGGGCTGCAGGCGATGCCGCTGGATGTGACCCACGGCTTTCTCACTGCGGTGATCTCAGGGCCGCAGGCGCTGGGGCCGGAGCAGTGGTTGCCGCCGGTCTTCGGCCAGCCGGAGTTTTCTGATGAAGACGAGGCCGAGGCGATGGCGCAGCGTGTGCTGGCGCTGCACGAGCAGATCGCCCACGAGCTGGACCATCATCACTATGCGCCGATGATCATCCATAAGCCGGATGACGACCATCCCGATGCCGATCCCCTGCCCTTGCCCTATGGTTGGTGCGAGGGCTACATGTTCGGTCTGAATCTGCATGGTGACGATGCGGTGTCGCAGATGAGTGAGGATGCCGAGGCCAGCAAGCTGCTGGCACCGCTCATTGCCTTTCTGATGTATCAGGAGGACCAGCTGCTTGATCCGCCAGATCCCGATGCGCATCGCCAGACCGCGCTGGAACTGCCGGGGGCAGCGATGGCGGTTTACGACTGGTGGCGGGAACAAGGTCCGTCACCACGCCTTTCCTGAGGCTGTTGGTGACGGAACCAGGCGGGGCGTTTCGGGCTGCAGCCACCTTCAAGGGCGGGCGGCCACCCTGCCGCCCGCCCTGTGCCCGATCATGAGCCCGAGTAGGAATCGGGGTCGTTCTTGGCATATTCGTCATAGGAAGTGACGAAATCCGGGATCTCGGCAGCGCGGCGGATGGCTGCGGTGGCCTCGCCGTCAAGGACGGCATCCAGCACGCCATCGCCGTCCGGATGGCCGAGCAGCCAGATGTCCACGCTGGCCACCTGATCACTGCCGGTCACCGGGGCGAACCGGGCGGACGCGCTCTGCTCCTCGAAGAATGAAGGTTCACGCTCCTGATAGTTCAGTGCGTCGGCGGCACTGGCGGTGCCCATTCCGAGGGCCAGGGCGGTGATCAATCCTGCGCTCACTGTAGGTAAAGTCTTCATGATGCTTATCCTCCGTTGAGGCTGTCTGTACACTGGGTCTGTCAAGAAAAAAGACCTCGCCAACGGATGATTCTTTTCATCGTGGCGGCGTAAAAAACAGGTGAAGACATGAAATACAGGGACCTGCGCGATTTCATCCGCCTGCTCGAGGAGCGGGGTCAGCTGAAACGCATCTCCCAGCCCATCGATCCGTACCTGGAGATGACCGAGATCTGTGACCGCACCCTCAAGGCGGGCGGCCCGGCGTTGCTGTTCGAAAACCCCAAGGGCCACGACATGCCGGTGCTGGGCAATCTTTTCGGCACCCCCGAGCGCGTCGCGCTGGGCATGGGCGAGGACTCGGTCACCGCCCTGCGCGAGGTGGGTGAGCTGCTGGCACAGTTGAAGGAACCGGAGCCGCCCAAGGGGATGAAGGATGCCTGGGAGAAGCTGCCGGTCTACCGCAAGGTGCTCGACATGGCGCCCAGGGTGGTCAAGGGGGCACCCTGCCAGGCGGTGGTGGTCGAGGGCGACGACGTCGATCTTTCGAAGATCCCGGTGCAGACCTGCTGGCCGGGCGATGCCGGTCCGCTGATCACCTGGGGGCTGGTGGTCACCCGTGGACCGGAGAAGGCGCGCCAGAACCTCGGCATCTACCGCATGCAGGTGATCGGCCCGAACAAGGTGATCATGCGCTGGCTGGCGCACCGTGGCGGGGCGCTGGATTTCCGTGATTTCCAGCAGAGCAACCCCGGCGAGCCCTTCCCGGTGGCCGTGGCCCTGGGCGCCGACCCGGCCAGCATCCTCGGGGCGGTTACGCCGGTGCCGGACAGCCTGTCGGAATACTCCTTCGCCGGTCTGCTGCGCGGCGCCAAGACCGAGGTCACCGAATGCATCGGCTCTGGTCTGCAGGTGCCGGCATCGGCGGAGATTGTGCTGGAGGGCCACCTGCACCCCGACGAGATGGCGGACGAGGGCCCCTTCGGCGACCACACCGGCTACTACAACGAGGTGGAGTCCTTCCCGGTATTCACCATCGACCGCATCACCTCACGTCGCGAGCCCATCTATCACAGCACCTACACGGGGCGGCCGCCGGACGAGCCGGCGATCCTCGGCGTGGCGCTGAACGAGGTGTTCGTGCCGATCCTGCAGAAGCAGTTCCCGGAGATCGTCGATTTCTACCTGCCGCCGGAGGGCTGCTCCTATCGCATGGCCGTGGTGAGCATGAAGAAGCAGTACCCGGGCCACGCCAAGCGGGTGATGTTCGGCGTCTGGTCCTTCCTGCGCCAGTTCATGTACACCAAGTTCGTCATCGTCACCGACGACGATGTCAACGTGCGTGACTGGAA
>JANTHH010000012.1 GCA_024762485.1 Chromatiales bacterium | reverse complement strand
CTGCCGAGGAGCGCGACTGATGCTATCACTGCACGACTACCTCACCGTCAGCGCGATCCTGTTCTGCCTCGGTATCGCGGGCATCTTCATCAACCGCAAGAACGTGATCCTGCTGCTGATGTGTATCGAGCTGATGTTGTTGGCTGTGAATATGAATTTCATTGCCTTCTCACATTTCCTCGGTGACGAGGCCGGGCAGGTGTTTGTCTTCTTTATCCTCACGGTGGCGGCTGCCGAGGCCGCCATCGGCCTGGCCATCCTGGTGGTGCTGTTCCGCAACCGGCGGACCATCAACGTGGCCGACCTGGATTCTCTCAAGGGCTGATGCGGATGGAAGCGATTTATCTCACCCTGGTCCTGGCACCCCTCGTCGGCTCCGTGATCGCTGGGTTGTGGCGTAACCAGGTCGGCCGCGCCGGCGCTCACTGGGTCACGATTCTTGGTGTCGGTATCTCCTGCGTACTGTCGATGTACGTCCTGTGGCAACACGGCTTCAATGGTGCGCCGGTCTACAACGAGGCGGTCTACACCTGGATGGTCAGTGACGGCATCCGCTTCGAGATAGGCTTCCTGGTGGACAATCTGACGGCGATGATGATCGCCGTGGTGACTTTCGTCTCCCTGATGGTGCATATCTACACGGTCGGCTACATGCGCGATGAGGAAGGTTATCAGCGGTTTTTCAGCTACATCTCCCTGTTTACCTTTTCGATGCTGATGCTGGTGATGGCCAACAACTTCATGCAGCTGTTTTTCGGCTGGGAGGCCGTTGGCCTGGTCTCGTACCTGTTGATCGGCTTCTACTACAAGAAGGAATCGGCCATCTATGCCAACATGAAGGCCTTCCTGGTCAACCGAGTGGGCGATTTCGGTTTCGTGCTCGGCATCGCCGCGGTGGTGATGTATTTCGGCAGCCTCGACTATGTCGAGGTATTCAATCGCGCCCCGGAGAGCGCGCATCAGGTCATGACCGTCTGGGGCGACAGCGAATGGTCGATCATGACCGTGATCTGCATCCTGTTGTTCGTCGGCGCCATGGGCAAGTCGGCCCAGGTGCCGTTGCATGTCTGGCTGCCGGATTCCATGGAAGGCCCGACACCGATCTCTGCACTGATCCATGCCGCCACCATGGTGACTGCCGGTATCTTCATGGTGGCACGCATGTCACCGCTGTTCGAACTCTCCGAGACCGCACTTTCTTTCGTCCTGGTGATCGGCGCCACCACCGCATTCTCCATGGGCCTGATCGGCATCGTGCAGAACGACATCAAGCGCGTCATCGCCTACTCAACCCTGTCCCAGCTCGGCTACATGGTTGCAGCCCTAGGGGCCTCGGCCTATGCGGCCGGATTGTTCCACCTGATGACCCATGCCTTTTTCAAGGCGTTGCTGTTCCTGGCAGCGGGCTCGGTCATCATCGGCATGCACCACGAGCAGGATATCCGCAAGATGGGCGGCATCCGCAAGTACATGCCGGTCACCCACATCACGGCGCTGTTGGGTACCCTGGCGCTTATCGGCTTCCCCGGTTTCTCCGGCTTCTTCTCCAAGGATGCGATCATTGAGGCCGTCCATCTCTCGGATCTCTGGGGCTCCCATTACGCCAGCTGGCTGCTGACCGCTGGTGTCTTCGTCACCGCGCTTTACAGCTTCCGTCTCTATTTCCTGGTATTCCATGGCAAGGGACCACGAGACGAGCATGCCAAGGCGCACCTTCAGGAGTCCCCCTGGGTTGTGACCGTTCCTCTGGTATTACTGGCGATCCCCTCGGTGCTGATCGGTTATTTCACTATCAGCCCGATGCTGTTTGGTGACTTTTTCGATGGTGTGCTCCACGTGGCCGCGGTGCATGACACCCTGGGTGAGCTCGGTAAGGATTTCCACGGTGCCTGGGCTTTCATGACACACGGTGTCTTCGGGCTGCCTTTCATCCTTGCCATGTCCGGTCTGGTTCTGGCCTGGCTGTTGTACCTGGTGGTACCTGCCGTTCCCGCGGCCATCAAGGCGAGGGCGGGAATCCTCTATACCATGCTGGACAAGAAATACTGGATGGACGAATTCAATCAGACGGTATTCGCAGATGGCAGCCGTTTCCTCGGCAAGTTGTTCTGGATGGTGGGCGACCGGGCACTGATCGATGGCTTGATCGTCAATGGTTCGGCCAAATCCGTCGGGCGCCTCGCTGCGGTACTACGGCAGATCCAGACCGGTTATCTGTATCACTACGCCATTGCGACCATTCTGGGACTCCTGGTCCTTTTGTATTGGTTCGTGATTCGCTGACAGGGCGGGATTAAAAGAATATGAACGCGGATTGGCCCATTCTCAGTATCATCATCTGGCTGCCCATCATTGGCGGCATGCTCGTGCTTGCCAGTGGTGACAAGGCGCCGAATGTGACCCGCTGGCTGGCCGTGGGCGTGGCCGTGCTGACATTCATTTTCAGCCTGCCCCTCTGGTCCGGTTTTGATGTCAGCAGCTCGGCGATGCAGTTCCAGGAGAACCGGGCCTGGATTCCCGCCTTCAACGTCAACTACCACTTGGGCGTGGACGGCATCGCCATGCCGCTGATCCTGTTGACGACATTTATCAGCATCCTGGTCATCGTGGCGGGCTGGGAGGTCATCCAATACAAGCCGCATCAGTACATGGCCGCCTTCCTGATGATGGAGGGGGTCATGGTGGGGGTCTTCGCTGCCCTCGACGCCATGCTGTTCTATGTGTTCTGGGAGGCGATGCTGATCCCGATGTTTCTGATCATCGGTATCTGGGGCGGTCCGCGCCGGGTATACGCGACCATCAAGTTCTTTCTTTACACCTTCCTTGGCTCTGTGTTCATGCTGGTCGCACTGGTCTACATGTACTTCCAGTCGGGCAGCATGGAGATCCTCGCCTTCCATGACCTGAAGCTGGGGCTGACCGAACAGGTACTGATCTTCATCGCCTTTCTCCTCGCCTTTGCAGTCAAGGTGCCGATGTGGCCGGTGCACACCTGGTTGCCAGATGCCCATGTGGAGGCACCAACCGGCGGTTCCGTGATCCTGGCCGCCATCATGTTGAAGATCGGCGGTTACGGTTTCCTGCGCTTCAGCCTGCCGATTACCCCCGATGCCAGCCACGAGCTCGACTGGATGATCATCACCATGTCGCTGATCGCCGTGGTCTACATCGGCTTCGTCGCGCTGGTACAGCGGGACATGAAGAAACTCATCGCCTACTCATCGATAGCACACATGGGCTTCGTCACACTGGGCTTCTTCATTGTCTTCATGCTGCTGCAGCAAGAAGGGAGCGGGGCCATGCTCGGCCTTGAGGGCGGCATGGTGCAGATGGTGTCACACGGCTTCATCTCGGCTGCGATGTTCCTCTGTGTCGGTGTGCTCTACGACCGAATGCACAGTCGCGAGATCGCTGACTACGGTGGCGTGGTCAATGTCATGCCCTGGTTCGCTGCCTTCATGGTGTTCTTCGCCATGGCTAATGCAGGCCTGCCGGGAACGTCCGGTTTTGTCGGTGAGTTCATGGTGATACTCGCGAGTTTCAAGGCCGACTTCTGGTTTGCCGTCCTCGCCGCGACAACCTTGATCCTCGGGGCGGCCTATACCCTGTGGATGGTCAAGCGAGTGGTATTCGGGCCAATCGCCTCCGACAAGGTCGCGGCCCTCACGGACATCAACGGACGTGAATTCTTCGTGCTCGGGACCCTGGCATTTGCCGTGCTGCTGCTCGGTGTCTGGCCGGCCCCGCTGATCGAGGTCATGGACGCCTCGGTCCAGAACCTGATCGAACATGTTGCCGTTTCCAAGTTGTAACCGATACGCCGTAGTCGGCGGGGGATCTTGATGGAATACGACCTGATGAGTCTGCGCCCGGCCTGGCCAGAAATCTTCATGCTGTGCTCAGCGTGTTTTGTGCTGGTTGCCGACCTGTTCGTCAGTGACCGGAACAGGGCGGTGACCTACGTGCTCTCACTGTTCGCCCTGGGTGGCACCCTGGTGCTGGTCCTGTCCGTGGCCGGCGATGCGCCACAGGTCATCTTTGATGGTGGCTATATCCGCGATCCGATGTCCGACCTGTTGAAGGTTTCCATAATCGTCATCAGCCTGTTTGCGTTTGTCTATTCCAAGGATTATCTGCGAGCCAAGGGGCTGTTCAAGGGCGAGTTCTACAGTCTCGGCCTGTTCGCCGTCCTCGGCATGTTGGTGATGGTCTCGTCCAACAGCTTTCTCACCTTGTATCTCGGTCTTGAGCTCCTGACCCTTTGTCTCTATGCACTGGTGGCCTTCGACCAGGATTCCCCGAAGGGTGCCGAGGCCGCGATGAAATACTTTGTCATGGGTGCGCTCGCCTCCGGCCTGCTGCTCTACGGTATCTCCATGGTGTACGGCGCGACCGGCGCACTTGATTTCCAGTCGGTGACCCGCGCAATGAGCAGTGACGGCATGGACGACAAGGTGCTCACGTTTGGACTGGTTTTCATCATCATTGGCGTCGCGTTCAAGTTCGGTGCCGTGCCGTTCCATATGTGGCTGCCCGACATTTATCATGGCGCACCCACGGCCGTGACCCTTTTCCTGAGCAGTGCACCGAAAATTGCTGCCTTTGCCATGGCCATGCGTCTGCTGGTCGATGGCCTGGGTGCGTTACAGGGACACTGGCAGGACATGTTGATCATTCTCGCTGTACTCTCACTTGCACTGGGTAATGTGGTTGCGATAGCCCAGCGGAATATCAAGCGCATGCTGGCGTATTCCACCATCTCTCATGTCGGTTTCATTCTGCTTGGCCTGCTGGCGGGAACGGACAAGGGATACAGTGCAGGCATGTTCTACACCATCGTGTATGCGCTGATGTCGGTTGGGACATTCGGTATTCTCGCCATGCTCAGTCGTCAGGGCTTCGAGGCCGAGAATCTTGAAGATCTCAAGGGCCTCAACGAGCGCAGCCCCTGGATTGCCGGCATGATGCTACTGTTGCTGTTCTCGTTGGCAGGTGTGCCGCCGACGGTGGGTTTCTTTGCAAAGTTGTTCGTGCTCGAGGCCATCGTGAATGTGGATTTGCTCTGGCTGGCAGTCTACGCGGTGTTCTTCTCATTGATCGGGGCCTTCTACTATCTTCGTGCCATCAAGATGATGTATTTCGATAAGTCGACTGAGACCCAGCCGGTCAGTGCCTCAGCCGACACCCATCTGATCGTCAGCATGAACGGCCTCGCCATGCTCGCCTTCGGGCTGCTTCCAGCACCTCTGCTCGATGCCTGCCTGGCTGCCATCACGTCCTGATTACAGTATCAATGGCTTGACAGGAAGTACCTCTGCGGGTAGTATCTGCGCTCCAGATGCGGGGTGGAGCAGTCTGGCAGCTCGTCGGGCTCATAACCCGAAGGTCGTAGGTTCGAATCCTGCCCCCGCTACCAAAAAAGGTAGAAAAGCCAATCACTTAGCAGTGGTTGGCTTTTTTCTTGTCTGAAGGTTTTTGGGCCATGGCCCACGTATGGCCCATCCGTGGCCCATCCGTGGCCCATCCGTGGCCCAAAACGAAATCTTGGGCGCGGCATCGCGGGAGACAGTGACCATCGGGCTGACCTTCGGGCAACCGGGCAGCGTCGCCGAGGCCGCCTTGGCCGTGAGGCTCACCGGCCCTCGGCGGTGCACCGGAGTCAAACGCGGTAGCATCCTCCCATGACAGACACAAATACGGGTTTTGACCTCATCGGGGATATCCACGGCTGCGCCGACACCTTGCAGGCCATGCTGGACAAGCTCGGGTATCGGCAGCAGGACGGGATTTATCGCCATCCAGTACGCCGGGTGATCTTCCTGGGTGACTTCATCGATCGGGAACCACGGCAGCGTGAGGTGATTGCCATCGTGCGGCCGATGGTGGAATCGGGGGCCGCCCTGTCGGTAATGGGCAACCACGAATTCAATGCCATTGCCTATGCGACACGGTGTCGGGACGGGAAGGGGTATCTGCGTCCGCACAGCAAGAAGAACGCGGAACAGCATGAAGCCTTCCTGAAGGCATACGAAGGGACGGGTTCTACCCCGTTTTCATGGACGGTTTAAAAATGGCTGAGAACTTCTGATCCTGCTCGGCAACTCTACGCCGCAGGCGCGCAGCGCGAGCGCAGCGAGCTAACTCTGCCCCTGCCAACCAAAAGGCGGTGAGACCCACGGGCCTTTTTCATTCCAAGCAGGTGGTCTGGATATCGTCCACCAGCCTCGCCCAACCCGCTTGTTCCTGCTCGCGGGTGAACAGATGTCGGCGTTCAGCGCAGCCGGTTTCCAGGGCCGCGTAGTAGGCCGGGTCCGACTCCGCCTGCAGCAGCCGTTCACGCAGCGCTTCGGCGTCACCTACGGGGTAATAGCCTGGATAGTCCTCGCCCAGCAGGCCCACAGAACCTTCGATGTCGGATGCAATGACCGGCAGTTTTGCCATCACCGCCTCGGAGATCACGTTGGCGCCACCCTCCATCAACGAGGGCAGCACCAGCAGGTGTGATCGGCTGAAGATCCGCCGTAGCTCGGCGTGGGGGATTTCGCCATGCCAGCGGTAGCGCGCGTTGATACGCATCTCTTCGCGTACCGCACTCGACCAGTCTTCGCTATGTGCACCGCCGTAGGCATCCACGCGGATGCGGCTGTCGGGTGGCAGGTTGCGCACCGCGATCGCGGGTCGCAGTGGGTCTTTCTCTTCACGCAGATGGCCGGCGAAACAGACGCGGAAATGGCGCTTGGCCGGCTGTCTTTTCTCCAGGGGACGCGCAGACTGGATGATGATGCGTAGTTTTCCGCGCAGTCGTTTCGGCAGCACGTTTCCCACCATGGGGTGCAGGCCCACGATGTGATCGGCCGCTTCCAGGGAGGCCAGCGTGGTTTCCCGGTGGCTGTGGATGAACCGGTAGGCATCGGTGCCGGTCAGTACCACCACCAGTGGTCTCTCGGGATGGGTCGCTGCAAATCGTGTGATGGCCTCGGCACTGCGCCAGGCATGCAAGGCAACCATCAGGTCGGTCGTTGCATCCTTATAATCAGTGGAGACCCTGACCCTGTGGCCCAGCTTGCGCAGCATGGTTGCCCAGCGGTTGGCCGAAGCCCGGTTGCCCGCGCGTGAGCCGCGCGGGGCAGGGGTGACCAAGCAGATGTTCATGTGACATCCCGCATTATTCCTGCGACCATGGTGCGTTAATTATTCTCAGCATCACCATATCATGTCCCGCTTTCTGATCGACGGCATGGAAGATGCCCGGCAGCGTACCCTGACACTGATCGAGGGCCTGGATGCGCAGCAGCTCATGGGGCCGAAATTGCCCATCGTGAACCCGTTGCGTTGGGAGATCGGGCACACGGCCTATTTCTACGAGTACTGGATACTGCGTCAGCATCTGGGTCTGGCGCCGCTGATCGACGCTGTCGACAGTCTCTACGATTCCATCACCATCGCGCACGATGATCGCTGGAATCTGCCACTGCCCAGCCTGGAAGACACCCTGGCCTACATGCGCGAGGTGCATGACCGGGTCCGATGGCATGTCGAGAACGATGCTCCCGATCCGCAGCGGGATTACCTGCTCGAGTACGCAATCTACCACGAGGACATGCACACCGAGGCCTTCACCTATACCCGCCAGACGCTTGAATACCCCACGCCTGCGATCGGCCAGGTACCCAAGGCACTGATGCAAGGAAGCCTGGACGGCGATGCGCGGATTCCCGGCGGCAGCTTCATGCTCGGCGCCCGCCGGGAAGACGGTTTTGTCTTTGACAATGAAAAATGGGCGCATCCGCTCGAGGTCGAACCCTTCTCCATTGCCCGGGCAGCGGTCAGCAACGGTGAGTACGCGGCCTTTGTCGAGGCAGGTGGTTACGGGGATGCCCGTTACTGGGACGAGGCGGGGCTGGCCTGGTTGAAACAGTCCGGACTGGACTGCCCGCGCTACTGGCGAAAGGCAGCCGATGGCTGGGAGATGCGTCGCTTCGACAACTGGGAGCCGTTGCCGGTGGATGCCGCCGTGATCCATGTCTGCTGGCACGAGGCCCGGGCCTACTGTCGCTGGGTGGGCCGGCGCCTGCCCAGCGAACTGGAATGGGAGGTGGCCGCCGCAGGTCAGCCCGACGGGCAGGGCGGTCTGTCGCCGGACAAGCGCCATTATCCCTGGGGTGACGCAGCGCCGACGGCGCAGCGGGCGAATCTCGATGGCCATGCCCTGGGCACGATCGCGGTGGGCGCCTTGCCCGAGGGAGACAGTGCCTTCGGCTGTCGCCAGATGATCGGCAATGCCTGGGAGTGGACAGAGGACACCTTCGGGCCCTATCCGGGTTTCACGCCGGACATGTACCAGGATTATTCCCAGCCACTCTTCGGCAACACCAAGGTACTGCGGGGCGGCGCCTGGACGACGCGGGGACGCATGATCCGTACTACCTGGCGGACCTATTACGGGCCGGAACGAAACGATGTCTTCGCCGGATTCAGGACCTGTGCCCTATGATCCCGCTCAGCCTATGAACAAGCCAGCGATCACATTCAACGACATGCAGCCGACGGCGGACGATCTGGCGGCCGCCAAGTACAGCGTGGCAGGGTTCCATAACCTGATCGCACGGGCCGTGTTCGCCACCGATGCCGACCGGTCGAACAGCTGGCACCGGCTGAAGGGCGACCCCGCCGCACCAGAGGATCGAAATGCAGTCTGACACCCCAGTCGTCAAAGACATCGTGCTGATCGGTGGCGGACATGCCCACGTCTCTGTCCTGCGCATGTTCGGCATGAAGCCCATGCCCGGTGTGCGCCTGACGCTGATCACGCGTGATATTCACACCCCATACTCCGGCATGTTGCCCGGCTACATTGCCGGTCTCTATGACTACGACGAGGTCCATATCGATCTGGGCCCGCTCGCCCGTTTTGCCGGCGCGCGTCTCTACCACGGCGAGGTGGATGGCGTTGATCTGGCGGCGCGCGAGGTGCATGTGCCGGGGCGTCCCCCCGTGCCCTACGACCTGCTCTCCATCAACACAGGTTCACGCCCGCGTACCATCGACGTGCCCGGCGCCCTGGAGCATGCGCTGCCGGTCAAACCGATCGACAAGTGGCTGCGCGACTGGGATGCACTGCAGCGACGCGTGCTGAACAGCGAGGGCGAGTTCCGCATTGCCGTGGTGGGTGGCGGCGCGGGTGGTGTCGAACTGGCCCTGTCGACCCAGCATAAACTGCACAGCCTGTTGCGGGCGCAGGGCGATGATCCTTCCCGACTGCATTACGCGCTGCTGACCGACGGGCCAGAGATCCTGCCTACGCACAATGCCGGGGTGCGCCGTCGTTTTGCGCGCGTCCTGGCCGAGCGCCGGATTGACGTGCAGCTGAACAGCCGCGTGGTCGCCGTGGAAGCCGACGGACTGCGGATCGAGGGTGGGGATTTCCGCCCGGCCGATGCGGTGCTGTGGGTGACCCGGGCCGGTGCCCCCGAGTGGCCAAGGACCTCGGGCCTGGCCGTGGACGGCGAGGGTTTTGTCCAGGTGGACCGCGAACTGCGCTCGGTCTCGCACCCGGAGGTCTTTGCAGTCGGCGATATCGCCTCGCTGCCGGATGCGCGGCCCAAGTCGGGGGTCTTCGCCGTGCGCCAGGGGCCGGTGCTGACGGAGAATCTGCGACGTGCCGTCGCCGGCCGTCCCCTCAAGCCCTACCGGCCGCAGAAAAACTTTCTTGGCCTGATCAGCACCGGTGACCCCTACGCCGTGGCGTCGCGTGGCCGCTGGTCCTGGGAGGGTCGCTTCCTGTGGGTCTGGAAGGACTGGATCGACCGCCGCTTCATGCAGCGCTTCAACGAGCTGCCGGAGATGGCCGAAGAGACCGGGCCCGACCTGGGGGGTGTCGCCGATGCCGAGGCCATCAGGGAACTGTCCACTCTCGCCATGCGCTGTGGCGGTTGCGGCGCCAAGGTGGGCAGCACGGTGCTCAGCCGGGTCATCAACCGCCTGCCGGCGCAGCGTCGTGACGATGTGCTGATCGGCCTCGACTCACCCGATGATGCCGCCGCCTTTGAGGTGCCGCCGGGCAAGGTCATGGTGCAGAGCGTGGATTACTTCCGCGCCTTCCTTGACGATCCCTACACCTTCGGGCGCATCGCGGCCAACCATGCCCTGGGCGACATCTTTGCCATGGGTGCCGAGGCGCAATCGGCGCTGGCGATTGCCACCGTTCCCTACGGGCGCGAACGGATCGTCGAGCAGACCCTGTCGGACCTGATGCAGGGCGCGCTGGATACGTTGGGGCCGACGGGTGCGGTACTCGCGGGCGGACATTCCAGCGAGGGTGCCGAGCTGGCCTTCGGGCTGACCGTCAATGGCCTGATCGAGAAGGACGCCCTGCTGCGCAAGGGCGGGATGCAGCCCGGTGATGTGCTGATCCTGACCAAGCCCATCGGCACCGGCACCCTGTTCGCCGCGGATATGCGCGGCAAGGCCAAGGGGCGCTGGATCGATGGCGCCATCCAGTCCATGTTGCAGTCCAGCCAGGCGGCAGCAGGTTGCCTGTACCGGCATGGCGCCACGGCCTGCACGGACGTTACCGGCTTCGGCCTGCTCGGGCACCTGGTGGAGATGACCCGGGCCTCGGATACCGATGCACGGCTCGGGCTGGAAGCCGTTCCCGTCCTGGACGGTGCGGAGCAGACCGTGGCGGCCGGCATCCTCTCTTCGCTGCAACCACAGAACGTGCGCCTGCGCCGTGCCGTGCGTGACCCCGGCACACTGGCTAGCCATCCGCGTTACCCCCTGCTGTTCGATCCACAGACCGCCGGCGGTCTGCTGGCCTCGGTGCCGGCGGGAAACGCTGTAGCCTGTATCAAGGAGCTGCATGAGCTGGGATATGCGCAGGCTGTGCAGATCGGCAGGGTGTTGCCGCGCTCAGGGGAGGAGGCGCCAGTCAGCATCGAGGTCGACACCGACCCGGCCCGGTTTTCCGGTCGTCGGCTTTAGTCTGCGGCAGCGTGCCGGATGCACGGATGGAGAAAACAGGTGATTAATCCCGCTGTTCGACTCACTGTGCCTGACCATGACGCAACCCTTTGTGGAGGCATTTAATCAGCATGATCCGCCAGGCCCGTATTTTCATACTGCTGTTCATCCTGCTGCTGGTCGCCGCAGGGAGTTGGCTGAGCCATGCGCGCCTGACCGATTGGGACGATACGGTGTGGGTTGCGGTGTACCCCATCCTGGGTGACGACAGCAGGCGGACACGGTCCTATGTGACGGGTCTCGATGAGTCGAAACTCAGGCCCATCGAGCGTTTTATGCGTGAGCAGGCACGTCACCATCACCTGGCCCTGCGTCAGCCGGTGAAGGTCTTGCTGGGTCCGGTACTGGCCGAACAGCCGCCGGCCCCGCCGCTACAGCCATCCATGCTGTCAGTCGTGCTCTGGAGTCTGCAGTTCCGGTATTGGGCGTGGCGGCAGGATGATGGCGGCATCCCGGCCAGCATCGAATTGTTCGTGGTCTACCACGATCCAGAAAAACGGTCAGCGGTGCCGCACTCCCTGGGGCTGAAGGAGGGTCACATCGGGATGGTGCATGCCTTTGCCGAACCTGCCATGACTCGCTCCAACAATGTGGTGATCACCCACGAATTGCTGCATACCTTGGGTGCCAGTGACAAATATGATCTCGAAACCGGCCTGCCGGTGTATCCACAGGGGTTTGCCGATCCGGGACGCGAACCACTTTACCCGCAGCAACAGGCCGAGATCATGGCCGTGCGCATCCCACTCAGCGAGCAACGGGCGGCGATCCCCGACAGCCTGAAGCAGGTCAGTCTCAACGAGATAACCGCATCAGAGATCGGCTGGCTTCCCTGATACCCTGGCAGGGACGCGCCAGTGAGGACAGGTGCATGGCGGGGGTTCAGAAACGGGCATGGGTCTCCGCGCCATGCTCGATCCAGCCATGGATCATCTTCTTGGTGGTGAAGGCGCTGGAACACTTGCCATCCTGGCCGATCGTGATCACGCCACCCCGGCCCTTGAGCTTGCGATGAAAGTACTCGATGCCGGCCTTGGTGGCCGCTTCGGCGTCCATACCCTTCATAGAGATGAAGTCCGCAATGGTCTTGCAGAGCACGCTGCGCATGAAGTCCTCGCCGTAGCCCGTGGCGGATACGGCGCAGGTCTCGTTGTCGGCATAGACGCCCGCGCCGATGATGGGTGAATCGCCCACTCGTCCCATGCGCTTGTTGACGATACCGCCGGTCGAGGTGGCCGCGGCCAGATTGCCTTGGGGGTCCCGTGCGATGGCGCCTATGGTGCCGTATTTCTGGTCCTCGGTATCCTCTTCGGTACTGTCATGATCAAGCATGATCTTGTGCTTCAGGCGGGCCTCTTCGAGCTGTGCAATCCGGTCGGGAGTGAGGAAATAGCTCTCCGGCACCCGTTCCATGCCGCAATGATCGGCAAAGCGCATGGCCCCTTCGCCGATCAACATCACGTGCTCGCTCTCGCTCATCACCAGACGCGCCAACTGTATCGGGTTGGCGATGTTCTCCACCCCGGCCACGGCGCCGGCCGAGAGGTCGCGACCGTCCATGATGGCGGCATCCATCTCGACCTTGCCATTCTCGTTCAGCACCGAGCCGCATCCGGCATTGAAGACAGGGTCGTCTTCCAGCAGGGAGGCGCAGGTCTCGGCGGCCTGCAGGGCCGAACCGCCCAGTTCGAGAATTTCGCGGCCGTGTTCGAGTACGCTGCGGATGCTTTCGAGATAACGGACGGCGGTCTTCTCGTCCTTGACGTTGTCCAGTGCCCCGGCACCTCCGTGTACCATGAGGGAATAAGTGCCTGTCTGGCTCATATTTTGCTGATTTCCGGTCAGTCAGACCGGTATGGTGACACCGGTCAGATTGCGATGAACCCTATCAGAGCCGTTTGCGCAGCTCCAATTCGAGGGCATTCTGTACCTCGCGTGAGCCCGCCAGGAGCACCACGATCTTGCCAACACGTATCGTACCCCAGTTGATGATGACGACGCCTTCACCACTGGCCGGGTTGAACTCGAGATCAGCGAAATCGATGGCATGCAGGGTCTGGTGCCGCGTATGCAGCGTGATGGCACTCCATTCACGGACGCCCAGCTTGTTGGCCACCAGGGTCGGGTAGGAGGCGCCATTGAAGCGGGGGTTGCACTCGATCGCAGGAAAACGCAGGCCGCGCTCGGTCTGTAATACCGCGACATCGAAGGCGAAGATGCCCTTCATGCCGTGATCGTGCAGCCACTCGGCCATCGGTTGCACGGTTTCCCAGGGGGCATGACGGGCGGGGACCCGATTGCCCTGGTGGGCGAAGCCGTCGAGTATCTGTTCGCTGGCAGCGAGACGCACCAGCTGATCACCTACCACCTGGTACTGGAGATTGAGGAAGGTCTCTGTGTTCACCTCTTCTTGCACTTGCACAGGGATGCCGTCAGCGAAGCGGGCGGCCGCCTTGCGCAGTTCCTCCTGGTCCTCACAGCGGAAGATGCCCACGCCGGAGACAGACACGGCGGCCTTGAGATAACAGGGATAGGTCATCCTGTTGAGGATGTCATCATTGATAGCGCGTGCACTTTCGAAGCATAAGGTCTTTGGGGTATCGACACCGAGTTTGTCGGCCAGGGCCATGAAGTTGTTCTTGGAGTTGATGTACTCGACCATCTCCAGCCAGCGGTTGTCGCCCCAGTACTTGAACTCGTTGGGGCCGAAGTAGAAGACCGAGGGCTGGTAGCCGATGTGCGACCCCAGTTCATGCATATCCACGTCCCAGATCACCTGCTGGCTGTGGCGCAGGTTGATGCGCTTGTAGTGCTGGTTGATGTCCTCCCAGAAGGGCTTGAGGTCCGGGTGCAGCTGTATCAGGTCCCAGGGCTCGGAGATGCCCAGTGCGCGTCCGGAGTAAAGGTGGTTGCCCTCCACGCCATCAGCGGTGCAGTGCATGATGTCGTGGTTGATGATGTGCTTGTTGACAGTCAGTGATTTTGTGTCGACGGCTGCGGACATGTTCCTGGCTCCTCCTGCATTGGACATTCCCTGCGTTGGGGTGGGCTTGATGTAGGTTCAGCAAGGATCAGGCCAGCCCTGAACGGGGCATGTGGGGCAAAAGCTGCGCGGAATTGGTTCAAATGACCGGCGGGAATGCTGTTGATGTTTCATCCTGGTGCAACCGGTGGGCCGGTGACGACTCCCGCAGGGCTTGTCATCAGCTGGTCTTATCGCCCTTGATAAGCTTCTGAGCCGTTGATTTCACAACCTGCACACTGTTGAGTGCCTGTGGACTGGAGTCCCGTGCCGCCATGCCCGCTCCCGGTCGATGAACATCTGTTCTCTGGCATGTTTATTGAATATTTTTAGTTTCAGAATCACTCTTACCAAGCAGGCCCATGTCGAATATTTCCGCAGTCCCCCGCCGCCCTGTCGTCCTGGTCATTCTCGATGGCTTCGGCGTCAACCCCGGCAAGCAGAACAATGCCGTGGTGGAGGCGGACACGCCCAACCTCGACGACTACTTCGCGCGCTTTCCGCATACCACCCTTGATGCCTCCGGCGGGGCGGTCGGTCTGCCGGACGGCCAGATGGGCAATTCCGAGGTGGGACACCTGACGCTGGGTGCCGGCAGCATCATCCGCCAGGACAGTGTGCGCATCAGCGATGCCATTGCCAGCGGCGAGTTTTTCCGCAACCCGGCCCTGGTGGCGGCTGTCGATCGTGCCGTCGAACGCGATCGGCCGTTGCACCTGCTCGGCCTGGTCTCCGACGGCGGTGTGCACAGCGATCTCGGTCACCTGCGGGCACTGATCAGTCTGTGCCGCGAGCGCGGCGCCCGACCGCTGTTGCACATGATCACCGATGGCAGGGATACGCCACCGCAGTCCGCCCTGTACTACCTGGACGATATCGAGCGTCGCCTGCGCGAGGCGGGCGGCGCCATTGCCAGTATCTGCGGACGCTATTACGCCATGGACCGGGACAAGCGCTGGGAGCGGACCGAACTGGCCTGGCGTGCCCTGGTGCTCGGCAAGGGCGGGCAGGCAGGCAATGCCCGGCAGGCGATCGAGGCAGCCTATGCCGCGGGCGATAATGACGAGTTCATCCGCCCCTTGCTGTTGCCTGAATTCGTGCCGGTCGGGGAGGGGGATCCGCTGATCTTCTTCAACTTCCGCAAGGACCGGCCCCGTCAGCTGGTGGCCGCGCTGGGTGATCCGGGCTTCACCGGCTTCGATCGCGGCGATGCCCCGCTGGCTGCCGTCACCTGCATGATGCCCTATGATCGCAGCCTGCAGCTGCCCTATGCCTTCGAACCGGAGCGTCCCGATACCACCCTCGGTCAGGTGATCAGCACCCTCGGACTGGCCCAGTTTCACTGCGCCGAGACGGAAAAGTACGCCCACGTCACCTATTTCTTCAATGGTGGCCGCACTACGCCCTACACGGGTGAGAAACAGCTGCTGATCCCTTCACCCGGCGTGGCGACCTATGACCAGAAGCCCGACATGAGCGCGCGCGAGGTGGCCGATGCCGTGATCGGTGCCATCAGCAAGGGTCTGTATGCCTTCATCGTGGTGAACTTCGCCAACGGCGACATGGTGGGACACACTGCCAAGCGCCATGCGGTGCTGGAAGCGGTGGAGACCCTCGACCGCGAGGCCTCGCGGGTACTGGAGGCGGCGGAGAGCGCGGGTTATTCGGTCATCCTCACCGCCGACCACGGCAATTGCGAGGAGCTGGTCGACCCGTTCACCGGCGCCCCCCAGACCCAGCACACCACCTATCCCGTCCCCTGCCTGCTGCTCGACGAGGCGAACTGGCAGCTCTCCTCCAGCGGCGGCCTGGCCAATATCGCCCCCACCATCCTGCAGTTGATGGGCCTGCCCATTCCCGACGGCATGAGTGCCGAATCGCTGCTGCTGCGATGCCTGCCGGGCGTACGGCCGGAGGAGCGGCATCAGCCGCGGCGTCTGCGCGGCGCCGCCTGATTCCCCGCCCGCCCTGCGGGCCATCCCGAGGCGAGCCACGGCCTCTCCATCACGAATAAATCGAGTTGACGCCCAGTGCGCGAGCCAGCGTTCGTGTGACCTGGTTGGCAATGGGGCTGGCGCGACTTGCATTCCTCATAATTGGGACTAAAATCCCAAACATATGGAAAGTTCGATACAAAAGGCACTGACCCAGGCCTTCATCCACCTGTTCCGCCCCCTGGCGCGGACACTGATCCGCAACGGCGTGCCGTTCTCGGCGATGGCCGAATGGGCCAAGAAGGTCTATGTCGACGTTGCCTTCGAGGAGTTCAGGGAACCGGGCCGGAAGCAGTCGATCTCCCGTGTCTCTGCGCTGACCGGGTTGTTCCGCCGCGAGGTGAAGCGGCTGCACGAGCTGGATGTGGATACCGGCCTCAACGGCAGCGATCGCTACAACCGTGCGGTGCGGGTGATCAGTGGCTGGCTCAACGACGAGCGATTTCTCGACGCAAAAGGCGAGCCCCGCGATCTGCCGTTCGATGGCGAGGGCGCGACCTTCAGTGTCCTGGTCAGGGCCTATAGTGGGGACATCACGCCGCGGGCCATGCTCACGGTTCTCGAATCGGCCGATTGCGTGCAGGCATCAGCCGATGGCAGGCTGCGACTGGTCAGTCACGCCTTCATCCCCGGTGGGGATGCCACCGACAAGCTGCATATTCTCGGTACCGACGTGGCCGAGCTGATCGCCACAATCGACCACAATCTGACGGCACCCGCAGCGGACCGCTACTTTCAGCGCAAGGTGTCCAACATGCGCCTGGACAGCCAGGCCGTCGATGAATTCCGTGCGCTGGCAAGCCGGCGTTCCCAGGCGTTGCTCGAAGAGCTCGATGTCTGGTTATCCGCCCACGAGGTGGACGAGAGTGATCCGGACTACCCGGTTCATAACGTCAGTCTGGGCATTTATTACGCGCAACATCCCGTTACCGCATCTGTTTCACTGGAGGAACCGACATGAAACTCACCACCCTTCTCGGTCCGGGCCTGCTGCTCGGCACCGCACTTGGTCTTGCCGCCTGCGTCGGCGGCAGCGGCGGCACACTCGCCGGTATCGGCGGCACCGGCATCACCGCGACCGGGACCATCACCGGCTTCGGGAGCATCTTCGTCAACGGCGTCGAGTTCGAGACCGGAACTGCGGATATCGTGGTCGATGACAATTCGGCAGGGGAGGGTGCACTGCAGCTCGGCATGGTGGTCACCGTCACCGGCACCCTGGACGACAACGGCACCACCGGCACGGCCAGCGCCGTGGAGTACGACGACGAGGTCCAGGGGCCGGTGCTCGATGTGCCCGTCGATCCCACCGGCGACGGGCTGGAGTTGCGCTTCACCGTGCTCGATACCACCGTGCTCGCCGATCGGGTGGCCACCGTGTTCGACGACGGGGTGACCTTCGAGACCCTGGCTCAGGGCGACTACATCGAGGTCAGCGGCTTCGCCGATCAGGCTGGCGTGATCCATGCCACCCGGATCGAGGGTGAGGGGACCTTCGTCCCCGGCAGCAGCGTGGTCGAGATCAAAGGCACGGCGAGCAACGTGGTTGGCAGCAATTTCGATCTTGGCAGCTACAGTGTCGATGCCTCGGCCGCTGACCTGTCCGACGTGGCCGGCGGCGTGATCGTGGCCGGCAATGCCTACGAGGTGAAGGGAACGCTGGTTGGAACCGACATCACGGCAACGGCCGTCAAGGACAACGATGACCTGCATGACGAGGATGTCGACAAGGCCAGCATCGAGGGCTTCATCACCGACTACGTCGACGACGGCAACTTCAGCGTTGCCGGTCAGGCCGTGGACGCCTCCTCTGCAACCCTGGAGCCAACCAGCCTGGTGCTGGCAAATGGTGTGGAGGTCGAGGTGGAGGGGCCGATTGTCAGTGGCATACTGCAGGCGACCAAGGTGCAGGGTGAGGGTGGCGACGTCGAGCTGGCGGCAACGGTGCAGTCCGTCTCGCCCCTCGCCGGGACCGTGACGCTGCAATATTTCACCGGGACAGTGAGTGTCCACATCGACAGCCAGACCAGCCTGCGTGACGACACCGGTGAGATCGAGCCCTACACCTTGGCCGATGTCACGGCCGGTCATTTCCTGGAGATCGAGGGCCTGGTGGATGACAGCGGCAATATCGTTGCGCGCGAGGTACGCCGCCATGATCTGGACGATGATGTGCTGCAGGGGCCGAAGGACAGCTGCGATGGCACCAGCATTGTCCTGTTCGGTGTCAGCTTCAGCCTGGTCAACGGCACAACCTCTTTCGAGGACGAGAACGAGGATGACACCGCCTACGCGGATGCCGCTGCTTTCTGTGACGACGTCAATGCCCGTAACCCCATCGTCCAGATCAAGGACGAGGTGACCCCCGACGGCATCGCCGATGCGGCGGAGGTCGAGGATTGACGGGGCAGACTGCCGAGCATGAAAAACGGCGCCTGCGGGCGCCGTTTTTTGTTGCGGCGGCGTGTCGCCACCGGCTCAGATGCCACTCACCCCCGGGAGCTTGCGCACGTGATCGAGCTGCAGCGCGAAGCGCTCCTCGTTCTCGCCGTGCAGGGTGATATGCCCGACCTTGCGACCGGGGCGCGGGCGCTTGCCGTAGAGATGCAGGTGGGCACCCGGCAGCACCAGCACATCCTGCGCCGCCGGTATCTCGCCGATGAGGTTGATCATCAATGCCCTGCCATAGAGATTGGTCGGCCCCAGGGGCAGGCCGATGATGGCGCGCAGGTGGTTCTCGAACTGACTGGTCTCCGCGCCCTCGATGGTCCAGTGCCCGGAGTTGTGCACACGCGGTGCGTATTCGTTGACCAGCAGCTCACCCTGGTGCTCGAAGAATTCGATCGCCAGCACGCCGACATAGTCGAGGTGTGCCAGGAGGCGTCGTGCATGCCCTTCGGCCTGTGACTGCATCGGGTCATGGTCGAGACCGCGCGAGAGCCGCAGGATGCCATCCAGGTGGATGTTCTCCGACAGGGGGTAGAAGGCCATCTCGCCGCTGCGTGAGCGCACGGCGATGATCGACACCTCGCGGCTGAAGGGGACGAAGCCCTCGAGGATGGCAGCAGCGCCACCGTTGGCCTGCCAGGCGTCCGCCAGCACGGTGTCCTCGCGGATCAGCTGCTGCCCCTTGCCGTCGTATCCCTCGGTCCGGCTCTTGAGGATGGCCGGGCGGCCTACGGTCTTCACGGCCTGCTCCAGGTCTGCCAGTGAGTCGACGGCCGCGAAGGGGGCGGTGCGGATGCCCAGCTCGTTGAACAGGTTCTTCTCCAGCAGCCGGTCGCGGCCGAGCATCAGTGCCCGGGTGGGCGGGTAGACGGCATTGTTGGCATTGAGCAGGTCCACCGACTCGGCCGGCACGTTCTCGAACTCGTAGGTGATCAGGTCGGTCTTGCCGGCCAGTTCGTGCAGCGCAGACTGGTCGTCGAAACGGGCGCAGATGTGATCGGCCAGGGGAGCGGCACAGGCATCCTCGGCGGGGCAGAGGACGGTGAAATCCAGGCCCAGGGGATAGCCGGCCAGCGCCATCATGCGGGCCAGCTGGCCGCCCCCGAGGATGCCGATTCTCACGGCGCGGTCCTGGGGTCGGGCCGGCTCAGCACCTGCTCGGTCTGGCGCTCGCGGAAGACCTTCAGGGCCTGGCGGATGTCATCGTACTTGTTGCCGAGCATCGCCGCGGCCAGCAGCGCGGCATTGACCGCGCCGGCACGGCCGATGGCCAGGGTGCCGACCGGGATACCGGCGGGCATCTGCGCAATGGAGAGCAACGAGTCCATGCCGTTGAGCGCCTTCGACTGCACCGGCACGCCGAGCACCGGCAGTGCGGTCTTGGCGGCCGTCATGCCCGGCAGGTGGGCGGCGCCGCCGGCGCCGGCGATGATGACCTCGATACCGCGCTGCTCCGCCTGTTCGGCGTAGCTGAACAGCTTGTCGGGTGTACGGTGGGCCGAGACCACCTCCACCTCGTAGGGCACGCCCAGCTCATCCAGGGCCTCAGTGGCATGGCGCATCGTCTCCCAGTCGGAGGTCGAGCCCATGATGATTCCAACCAACGGTTGCATAGATCACCTTCGCGTCCGTCACGCGAGCATTGAACAGGAAACCGGCTATTTTGCCGGATATCGTCCGGTGATTGCCAGCCCGTGCCTTTTCCGGCATGGCCGGGTTTTCCCGAGCAGGGTCCGAGGTGCAGAAACCGCAGGAAAATCCTGGTTCAAAGGGAAGGTGATGAGGGGCCTGAAACCGCTCGCTCTTACGATAGCGGGCGCAGCCGTTGTGACCGAGGCGCATGCTGGGTTCGAGTGTGGCCTCTATATTTATCCACCTCCTCCCAAATTTAAATCAACGCCAAGTCACAGTGTCGGCCAGAGGTAGTTAAAAGGGTTGGCGTACTCCTGGAAAGTGCTTCACGTTAGACGTGGAAAATCGAGCATCTCAGGACATTTCCCGAGCGAATACAGCCGGTGGCTTGATCCCATGCGTGGCGGCTGTGAGATTTCGCACATTACCGAACAGACTTGTGAGCCAGTTCCACTTCCGCTCTTGACCAACAAATATGCCTGTTGGTAGTTTCCCCTGAGGTTAGTGGTATTAGTCCTGAGTAAGGATTGACCCGATAATAAAAACCATCTGTCTGTGCAGCCCAAACGACCCGGAGCCATTGTCAAAGGGTTCGACGTGGCGCTGCACAGCTGGCCAATCTAAGGACGAGCAAGTTGCATGGATTGCTGACAAACATGAGCAGGCGTTCTGCCTTTCTCGGCTCGTTATTGCTGATCCTGGTCTTCGCACTTGCCGCCTTGCATCGCTATGGCAAGGGTGGCGAACCCCCTGCATTGTTGTTTCCCTCCGACACCCAGTTATCGCAATCAGTCGAAACCGATGCAGATGCAATCGATGATGCAGCATCTGATCCGGCCACAGTGACGAATCCAATCATAACCACTGTAAAGACCCTGGTCGGGGAGCAGCAGGCAATGGTGGAAGACCCAGCTGATGGAATGGGGCCATCTGCGAAGGCGCAGGACCTGGTGGATCGGGCCGAACGCCTGATCAGTCCCGATGGTGCTGAGCCTGCGTCCGCCGCCACTCAGCAACCCATTGAATCAACCGCAACGCTGCAATCGGATGATGCCTATCAACAACGCTTGGCAGAGATCAGCCACCTGCGTCGTCAGTTGGCCGAGATGAAGGCAAAACAACAACCCTCCACTAAATAATAAAGAACGGCCAGGGAGGCCGACAAGGGATCTTCAATCATGGAACAATTCGGTAGCTCTCGTCTTGCCAAGCATTTTGTCGGCTTTCTCCGTGTTATCTGTCTGAAAACAACGGCCGTTGCGGTCTTCACAAGCCTGTTGCTGCAGTTTGTGCTGGCGTATTCGGGAACAGCCCATGCTGCCACTGTTGTGGGGAGTGTCGCGGGATCACTCAGTGTCGAACGGGGCAGTGCTGCCTATTCCATGCCACTCGAACTGCCGCCCGGTATAGCCGGTATGAAGCCCGAACTGGGCCTGAGCTACAGCAATCGCAGTGGCAATGGCTGGTTGGGCGTGGGTTGGCAACTCACCGGTCTCTCCTCCATCACACGCTGCACCAAGACCTGGGTGATGGATGGTGAAAGGAAGGCCGTCGGCAACACGATCAGTGATGGTTATTGTCTCGACGGTCAGCGGTTGGTGCTGGCTCAAGGCGTTTATGGCACCGAAGGTGCCGAGTATCGCACTGCGGTCGACGGTATTTCGAAGATCGTCTCCCATGGCGCGCAGGGTGGCGGGCCACTGTCATTCGAGGTGTTTACCAAGTCAGGGCAGGTCATGCGATACGGTCAGGCCGAAGATGCCCGTGTCTTGGTGTCCGATACGAACAACACGGTCAGTGTCTGGGCGTTGAATCAGATCAGCGATGTGGTCGGAAACACGATCACGGTCAGCTATACCTACGACAACGCCCAGGGTATCCACCGCCCTGCGGCCGTCGAATATGCCGATGTGAAGGTGGTATTCAGCTATGGGGACAGGCCCGACCAGCCTTTTGGTTACTCTGCGGGTCGTCTAACTGCGATCGACAAGCGCATGGCCGAGATCGTCGTCTACGTGGGTGTCGACAGCACGACGTCAATCGGCAGCATGACGCCAAGCAGGCGCTACAAACTGTCCTACCTTCCCCTGCAGTCTGCCACCACCGGCAGGAGTCTCCTTGCCTCGGTGCAATATTGTGCAAACGGCGGTGGCGTGGAGGCGTGTTACGCGCCGACGAGTTTCAGCTGGAGCAATGGGGCATACCAGAAGAGCAGCGGCTTCGAGGTGATGTCCAGTCATGAGCCGCCCGTGCAGTTCATCACCGATGGACGGGTGGATGATGGTGCGCGTATGGCGGATATCGATGGTGATGGTCGCGTCGATATCGTCAAGGTCATGGGGCAGGGTGTGCGCAGGGCCTACCTGAACAAGGAAGCGGGCTGGGCACTGGATGATGGGTTTTCACCACCCCCCGTTGATTTCATATATCCCGAATCGAAGCTTGATACTCAGGGGCGCTTGGTTGATTTCACCGGCGACGGACTGCCGGATGCTTTCAGGGGTCAATTCGATCTGGCGGAGAGTAATCGGAAATCATTCATCAATTTAGGTGATCGGTGGGGCACGCCAAAGTTCGAGTATTTTGCTCCTATCACGCCCTATAAGACCGGTGACTATGGTCAGCGTTTCGGTGAATTGAACGGTGATGGGCTGGTCGATCTGCTGTTCAGTCCGTGGGCGGGAAAGGATGCCGATCGCAAGGCCTTCATCAACGGTGGGGAGGGCACAGGCTGGGTGCCTGCACCTACGAGCTTCGATCCGCCGAATACCTTTGTGGGCATCTGGAATGATAATTCACAGCCGTTGCCGACTCTGCGCCTGCTGGATGTGAACGGTGATGGCATGGTCGATATCGTCAAGTCCAAGGGGACAGACAGAAAGACCTGGCTGTCCGGAAAGGACGGGTGGCGGCAATCCCTGAGGTATCGTTTGCCGGTCGCCTTGGGGGACGATTCATACCATGACCTCGGCGTTCGATTCGCCGACATGAATGGCGATGGTCTGGTGGATGTGATAACGAATGTCGGTTATGCACAGCCCCTGAACCCGGATTTATATGACCCAGAGCAGTGGCAGTCTGATCCGTCGACATTCTATAGCTGTATCGATGGCGAGATTGGGCATGTTTATCCTGAAGTGAGCGTAAGTCCTACGCCGGAGTGTTCCGCTGGTCGCGAGATTTCCTGGTCGGGTAGTTGCCTGACTGTTCCTTCGTGTGGCTCATCAGGAACCTACCGTGCCAGCAGTGTCGCAAAC
>JANTHH010000011.1 GCA_024762485.1 Chromatiales bacterium | reverse complement strand
TGGCGCCCCCGGCGCCCAGCGAGGAGGTGCTGGCGTCGTTATTGCCGATCCAGAACAGGATGACGTTCTGCGTGCTGCCCTGCTCGGCGGCGATCTCATCCAGCCACCAGTCGAGGGCGTCCATCTGCGAGACCGGCTGCCCGGCCCACAGGTCGATGGGATAAAGCACCTTGTCGTAGGTGTCATCGAGCAGGCGCGGCGAGATGCGCTCACACAGGTAATCGTCGGTAATGTAAGAGGTGTCGGCGGCAACGCGCTTGTAGTACTCGATGCCCTCGATGGAAAAGCTGTCAGCGCCATCAACGCCGAGGTTGGTGGGGGTGACGAAGGGCAGGACGCGTTCCTCCTGCTGGTTGAACAGCGGCTGCCTGGACGATACGGCCACAGAATTGCGCAGTGCCAACACCACCCGTTGCAGGTAGGCATTGAGGGTGTTGCGGGCATTGTTGGTGGCATCCATGGTGCCGTGTGTCAGGCTGTCGCCGATGCCGATGACGCGGATATCGCTGACGCTCTCAGCGCCCGTCGCCGGCATGACCGACAACATGGCCAGCAGACCGGCGATGGCTGAACTCGATCCAATCCTTTTCATGTGCACACCCCTTCCTCAGTGGTTGATCTCCCTGCCCGGCCGTGACCGGTTGCCCTGAACTAGCGCCTGCGGCGCCAGACGTTCTGTTTGCCCTTGTAGGGTGAGGGTGACTTCTTCTTCGCCCCCGGGCGACCGCTGGGGACATGGCCCCAGGGCTTGTTGTCCTTGATACCCGCCGCTTGCAGCAGCGCCTTGCGCTCGACCTTGTCGAGTTCGCGCCATTGGCCCGACTTGACCGAGCTGTCGAGGATGATGGGACCATAACGCACCCGCTTGAGTCGGCTGACGGTGGCGCCCACTGCCTCCCACATGCGCCGTACCTCGCGCTTGCGACCCTCCATGATCACCAGGTGGAACCAGTGGTTGCTGCCCTCGCCGCCGGCGTCGACGATATCCTCGAAGCGTGCCGGACCGTCTTCCAGTTCGACGCCATGCACCAGCTGCTTGAGCATATCCTCGGTGACCTCGCCGTGGACGCGCACCGCGTATTCGCGGTCGATCTCCTGGCTCGGGTGCATCAGCCGGTTGGCCAGTTCCCCGTCGGTGGTGAACAGCATCAGGCCGGCGCTGTTGACATCCAGCCGGCCGACCGAGATCCAGCGACCCCGCTCCAGCCGGGGCAGTCGCTCGAACACCGTCTTGCGGCCCTCGGGATCGCTGCGCGTGACCACCTCGCCCTCGGGCTTGTTGTACATGATCACGATGCGCTCGGGTGCACCCAGACGCTTGGCACTGATCGGTCGCTCGTCCAGGGTGATCTGCTCGTCGCCCACCACCCGGTCGCCCAGTTGCGCGGGCCTGCCGTTGACCTTGATGCGGCCCTCGCGGATCCAGCCCTCGATCTCGCGGCGTGAGCCCAGCCCGGCATTGGCCAGGAATTTCTGCAGGCGTTCGCCCTGTGGCTGTTCAGACATAAGGCGTCGACCGGAAGGCCACCAGCGGCCGCTTGGGCAGGTCCGCCGGGCGGTCCGGATCCTCGAGGTTGAGCTCGCGGTTGATCTCGTCGAGATCACGGATCTCCGCCAGGGTGGGCAGGTCGTCGAGCGACTTCAGGTTGAAGTAGTCGAGAAAGGTCCGGGTGGTGCCGTACAGCGAGGGCTTGCCGGGCACGTCACGCTGGCCGACCACGCGGATCCATTCGCGCTCCATCAGGGTCTTGATGATGTTGGAGCTGACCGAGACGCCACGGATCTCCTCGATCTCGCCACGGGTGATGGGCTGGCGGTAGGCGATCAGCGCCAGGGTCTCCATCAGCGCCCGCGAATAGCGGGCGGGCTTTTCGGTCCACAGCCGCGACACCCAGGGTGCGTAGTCCTTGCGCACCTGGATGCGCCAGCCGCTGGCGACCTCGGCGATCTCCACGCCACGCCCGGCATAGTCCTCCGCGAGGCGGGCCAGCGCGGCGCGCAGGTCCTTCTTGTCGGGTGCCTGACCCTCCTCGAACAGTCCCTGGATCTCGTCCAGGCTCAGGGCGCGACCGGCTGCCAGCAGGGCGGCCTCGACGATCTGCGGCAAATTCTCTAGTGACGACATCTAGCTGGACCTCGCCTTGACATGGATGGGTGCATAGGGCTCGGCCTGCACCAGTTCGATCAGCGACTGCTTGATCAGCTCGAGGATGGCCATGAAGGCGACCACCACACCCTGGCGGCCCTCGCTGATATCGAACAGCTCGCTGAAGTGGGTAAAGTGATCGGCCTCCACCGTATCCAGCACACGGGTCATGCGCTCGCGCAGCGACAGGGGTTCCTGGGTGATGTGGTGGCTGGAGAACATGTCCGCGCGATGCAGCACGTCCTTCAGTGCCAGCAACACCTCGCGCAGGTCCACATCCGGCGGCTTGCTGTCGACCTGTTTGTCCGGCACCTCGGCGATCGACTGGAACACCTCGCGGCCGAGCATCGGCAGCTCATTGAGGTCTTCCGCCGCCTGCTTGAAACGCTCGTATTCCTGCAAACGGCGGATCAGCTCGGCACGCGGGTCCTCGCCCTCGTCCTCCTCGCTCTCCAGCCGTGGCAGCAGCATGCGCGACTTGATCTCCGCCAGCATGGCGGCCATCACCAGGTACTCCGCCGCCAGTTCCAGACGGATGTCCTGCATCAGATCAATATAGGAGATGTACTGGGCGGTGATGTCGGCGATGGGGATGTCGAGGATATCGAGGTTCTGCCGCTTGATCAGGTACAGCAGCAGATCCAGCGGCCCCTCGAAGGCATCGAGAAACACCTCCAGCGCATCCGGCGGGATGTAGAGATCCTTCGGCAGGGTGTATTGCGGCGCGCCCTGCACCACCGCAAAGGGCATCTCCTCCTGCTGGGGCTGGGCGGCTGTCGCCGCCCCTGCTGTCTGTGGGTCTTCCATCCGCTTCCTGAGTGGTGCGTGTGTGCCCCGCTTCGATCAGCCGGGGACGAAGCGGAGATAGTGCCATAAAGTGCGCCACAAGGGCATGCCGGTGTTGCGCAACGCCCCGGTAAAGTCAACGCAGACAGTTGGTTAGACGATACCCGGAAAATCACGTCGCCAACAGAAAGGGCTGCCCGAGGGCAGCCCGACTTGTCACAAAGGTCGAGGTCTGACGATCAGGCAAGATGGCCCGCGCGCAGCAACGGTGTCACCCAGTAGTGGATGTCCGCCGCCTGGAATCCATCAGCCAGGTCGGCCAGCAGTTGATCGATCTGCGCTGGTTCGCCATGGACCTGGAACTGGATCCGCCGCCGCCGGCCACTGACCTGTTCCGCCAGCGAGAGGCCACCATGCTGACTGGAGTGGCCGTTCACCTGCGCGCTGGTGAAACCCAGGCCCTGGGCATGCGCCAGCAGCCAGTCCACCAAGGCCTCTTCCAGGCCAGGCGGAGCGGTGAGGACAAGCAGGGATTGTTCTAGGTTCATGAGGCACTCCTGGCTTCACCGAAGCGTTGATAGAGAATAGGCAGCAGGATGAGGGTCAGCAGGGTGGAGGTCACCAGCCCGCCGATCACCACGATGGCGAGCGGTCGCTGGATCTCCGACCCCGGCCCGCTGGCGAACAGCAGCGGCACCAGCCCGAAGGCCGCGGTGGTCGCGGTCATCAATACCGGGCGCAGACGGCGCAGGGCGCCCTGCACCACCACCTCGGCAAGGGCCATGCCGCGGGTACGCAGCTGGTTGAAGTAGGTCAACATCACCACACCATTGAGTACCGCGATGCCCAACAGGGCGATGAAGCCCACCGAAGCCGGCACCGACAGGTACTCGCCGGACAGCCACAGTGCCACCACCCCGCCGATCAGCGCAAAGGGGATGTTGGACAGCACCAGCAGTGCCTGGCGGACCGACCCAAAGGTGGAGAACAACAGCAGGAAGATCAGCACCAGCGAGGCTGGCACCACCAGCCCCAGGCGGGCGGCGGCACGCTGCTGATTCTCGAACTGACCGCCCCATTGCAGGTAATAGCCGGTCGGCAATTCAACCCCGGCGGCCACTGCCTGGCGGGCCTCGTCGACGAAGCCGACCAGGTCACGGCCGCTGACATTGCTGCGCACCACGACGAAGCGTTGGCCCTGCTCACGGGCAACCGACACCACGCCCTCGACCCGTTCGATTGCCGCCACTGACTGCAGCGGTATCAGGCTGCCATCAGGCAGGGCGATCGGCAGGGCGGCAAAGCGATCGGGCGCATCGCGCAACGACGCCGGTCCGCGGATCAGCAAAGGCGTGCGTTGCGCGCCCTCCTGCACGATGCCTAGCTGCACGCCCTCGACCTGGGCACGCAGGATGGATTCGATCTGGTCCACATTCAGGCCGAGTCGACCCACCGCAGCACGATCGATACGCAGTCGCAGGTACTGCATGCCGTCGTTCTGGCTGGTGAAGACATCCGAGTTGCCCGGCACCGTGCGCAGCACCTCGGCGATCGCATCGGCCTTCTGGTTGAGCACCTGCAGATCGGCACCATACAGCTTCACCGCGACATCACCGCGCACCCCGGTGAGCATCTCGGAGACCCGCATCTCGATCGGCTGGGTAAAGCCGTAGGCGATCCCCGGCAACTGGTCGAGCACGGCGCGGATCTTGTCGATCAACTGCGCCTTGCTGGTCACCTGCCATTGCTCGCGCGGTTTCAGCACCAGAAAACTGTCGGTCTCGTTGAGGCCCATGGGGTCGAGCCCGATCTCGTCGGAACCGGCACGGGCGACAATATGCGCCACCTCCGGCACCTGTTTGAGGATCGCCTGCTGCACCTTGCGATCGAGCAGCGTGGACTGTTCCAGGGTGATCGAGGGCAGCTTCTCCAGCTGCACGATGATGTCGCCCTCGTCCATGCCGGGCATGAAGGTCTTGCCGATCTGCAGATAGAGCACGCCGGCGAGACCGAGCATTGCCAGTGCGGCGACCACCACTGTGCGCACGTGGCTCAGTGACCAGTGCAATACCGGGGTATAGAGTCGCTGCAACTGGCGCGGCAGCCAGGGTTCGTCGTGACTGACCCGGGTGAGCAGAAAGGAGGCGAGCACCGGGATCACCGTCAGCGACAGCAGCAACGAACCGGCCAGTGCGAACACGATGGTCAGCGCGACCGGCGTGAACAGCTTGCCTTCCAGGCCCTGCAGGGTAAGCAACGGCAGGAAGACGATGATGATGATGACGATGCCGGCGGTTACCGGCGCCGCCACCTCGCGGGTGGCGCGGTAGATCAGATGCAGCCGCGGCAGGGTTTTCACCCGCTTTTCATCCGCCAGCTGATTGACCACGTTCTCCACCACCACCACCGCGGCATCCACCAGCATGCCGACGGCGATCGCCAGGCCACCCAGGCTCATCAGGTTGGCGGACATGCCGAACTGGCGCATCAGCAGGATGGTGACCAGTGCCGACAGGGGCAGCACCAACGCCACTGTGATGGCGGCGCGCAGGTTACCGAGGAATATCAGCAGCAACAGCAACACCAGCACGATGGCCTCGGTCAGCGCCTTGGTGACCGTGCCGACGGCACGTTGCACCAGGGTGCCGCGGTCGTAAAACACCCTCACCTCGACACCCTTGGGCAGAGCGGTCTGGATCTCGGCCAGCTTGGCGCGCACGCCGCTGACCACGTCCTGGGCATTGGCACCGCGCAGACCGAGTACCAATCCCTCGACCGCCTCCCCCACACCGTCCTGGGTCACGGCGCCATAACGGGTCAGGCTGCCGATACGCACCTCGGCCACATCAGCCACCCGCAGCGGCACACCGGCCACCTGCCGGATCACCACATCGCGGGCATCCTGCAGGGTCTGAATACGCCCCTCGGCGCGTACCAGCAGGGCCTCCTCGCCCTCGTTCATACGCCCGGCACCATCGTTGCGGTTGTTCTGCGAGATGGCCTCGATGACATCGCTCACCGTGAGGCCGCGCGCCGCCAGTCGCTGCGCATCGGGCACCACCTCGAAGCTGCGCACAAAGCCGCCCAGGGCATTGACGTCGGCCACCCCCGGTACCGTGCGCAATGCCGGGCGGATCACCCAGTCGAGCAGGTTGCGCCGTTCCATCAAACTGAGCCCGCCACCCTCGATGGTGAACATGAACATCTCGCCCAGCGGCGTGGTCATGGGTGCAATACCGCCGCTGATGCCCGCCGGCAGATCACCCCAGATGGCGTTGAGTCGTTCCGCCACCTGCTGTCGCGCCCAGTAGATGTCGGTGCCTTCGGCAAAATCGAGGGTGATGTCGGTGAGGGCGTACTTGGCCACCGAGCGCAGCATCACCTGGTTGGGGATGCCGAGCAGTTCCACCTCCATCGGCGCCGTGATACCGGCCTCGATCTCTTCTGGCGTCATGCCCGGTGACTTGACGATCACCTTGACCTGGGTCGGCGAGACATCCGGAAAGGCGTCGATGGGCAGCCCCTTGAAGGCCACATAGCCACCACCGACCAGGGCAAGCACCAGCAACAGCGTCAGCAGTCGCTGGGTGAGTGCGAATTGGATGAGTCGTTCCATCATTCACCCCCACCCATGCCATTCCAGGCCGCCTTGAGCACCGACACACCACGCACCGCTACCTGGGAGCGGGGCGTGAGATCGCCCGAGACGATCACCAGATCGTCCTCTCTTCCCAGCAACTGCACCGGCACCACGGAGATGACATCACCGCGGCGAACGAACACGTAACTCCTGCCCGACTGATGGACCACCGCGGTGGACGGCACCGCCAGCCGGGGGCCGTCCTCACCGAGCGAGAATCGCAGCGACAGCAACTGCCCCGGGCGGACGCGGATAGTGCTGTCGTCCAGTTCGGCCCAGACCTTGAGGGTGTTGGTCTCGGGATCAACCGACTCATCGATGGCCCGCAGGTGTCCGGACAACGGCATGTCGACCACCATCATCGGCATGCCGACGCGCAAGGTCTGGCTCGCTTCGGCGTTGATGTTGGTCTCCAGCCAGAGCTTCTCGGTGGCCGCAACACGCAGCAGCACCTCGCCCTCGTTCACCCCCTTGCCGGTCACCACGGAGAGACCCCGCACCGTACCGTCGACGGGCGCACGCAGCACCAGCTGCGGCTGCATGCGCGATTGCTGCTTCAGGGCATCGAGTTCGGCATCGGAAAAACCGGCGATGCGCAGCAGTTGCGCCTGCTCGCTGAGTATCGACTGCGCGGTGCGCTGGCGTACGCGGGTCTCGAGCAGACGGCGCTCGGGGATCACCCCCGCCTTGAACAGGGCGGCATCGCGGTTCAGGTCGGCCTGGGCAAGCTGGAAGGCGCTGAGGGCTTCGAGATAATTCACCTGCTGCCGCAGATGCTCGGCGCTGCTCAGACGCAGCAGGGGCTGGCCGGCACGCACCTGATCACCATTACCCACCAGCAGCTGGCTGATGATGCCGGCATAGCGGCTGGTGATCGCGTGATCGTGTGCGGGCGGCACCACCACCCACGCCGACAGTGCCTGGCCGCTGCGGGCATCAAGCAACACCGGCGCTGCCGTGGTGATATCGAGCGCTTGCATCTGTTCGGCGCTGAATTTGAGATCCTGCGCCATGGCAGGTACCTGGGCGGCAGCGAGGCCACCACAGAGAAGAACGATATGGATCAGTTTCATGGCATCACCCCGACGGCCTGGTTGTAGCGCACGATGGCGCGCTGATAGCTGAGTTCGGCTTCCTTGTTGGCCCGGCTGGCCTGGCGTGCCTCGGTACGCAACTTGAGCAGATCGATCAGGTCCAATTCGTTTTGTGCAAAGGCCAGTTCGGACATCTGCAACTGCTGCTGGCTGATTGCATCCCGTTTGCTGGCCAGTCGCCGTTGCGCTTGCGAGATCTCCAGCTGATGGGCTGCCTCGTGCAGCTGCTGCTCAAGCTCGCGCCGCAACTGTTCCCGTTCGGCAAGTGCCGATGCGGCCTCACGCGCCAGCCCTGCGTGTGCTGCATCCACCGTCGCACCGCCGCCGAACGGCAGGCGCAGGCCGAGGGCAAGACTGTCGGCATAGGCCTCACGGGAACTGCCGCGGTCTCGCCGCACACCTACCGAGATCACCGGCCGACCCTTGGCGGCCAAGCCTGCCAGCCGCGTCTCGCGCTGGCTGCGGGTGACCTTGGCGCTGGCCTCCTGCAGCAAGGGATGGGTATCGGAGACCGTTGTCACCGTGGCAAGCGGCTCGCTGAAGTCCGCAGGGATGAGGGTCAGGCCGGTCAGCACCGTATAGGCCTTGCGGGCATGCATCAGCTCGGCCTCGGCCTGGATCAGCCGATCCTGTTGTTGCAGACGACTGGATTGCGCCAGCAGCAGATCCGCCTTGGCGAGATCGCCCAGTCGTACCCGCAAGCGGACACTGTCGACCAGGGCCTGTGCGTCGGCGAGGTTGCTCAGTGCCAGCTGGTGGCGCAGGCGCATCAGGGCGATATCCCACAGTTGCTCACGGACCGCCCCTGCCGTGGTCAGGCGCAGGGCATCATCCGCACTGCCGGCAAGATGTGCGGCATCGCCGCCAAGTCCGGCAGCGGCTGCCTTCTCACCCGCCCGCCAGAGCGGGATCTCAAGCCCGGCCTGCATCTCCAGCGCACCGCGCTCGTCGAGCGGGGCGTCGGACAGGATATCCGCCGCCAGGGTGAGCGGTTCCGGCACCAGGGATTGGCCTCGTGACTGAAGGGCCTGCGCCTCCGCATGCAGGGCCTCCTGATAGACCTGCAAAGGGTGGCGCGCCAATGTCGCGCGCAAGACATCCCCGGTCGACAGCGTGTCATCGACAGCCAAGGGATCTGAATGGGGGATCTGCAGACCTGCGGCCGTTGCGCCTGTCGCAGACAGACAGGCAAGCAACAGCGCGGCCAGCCGTAACTGTATCTTCATGGAACCAAGCTCCGTGTATTCGATTCGCCTTTTTTCAGGCGAGGGAAAAGCCGAGATAGACGCCGCGGCGTCGGTGAATCAGCTGGAGCGAGGGGGTGCGCGTATGACGCAGAAAGGGAAGGGTTCGGCAGCGGGCAGATGCATCGCCTGCACAAGACAGGGCGGCGACAGATCACCCGTGCCCGCAGGGACAATTGCCCTGCTGGCCACGGCCGGCTGTTCCGTTTGAAGACGGGCCTGATCCGGCTTGCGATGACTGTTGGACAGCCCGACCTCAAGGCCGGGAGCGGGGTTCGACGCACGCAGATCGGCCAGTGATGATGCCAGCCGCTCACCCGAAGGGATATGCAGGTGCAGCCCGGGGGACTCTGCCTGACCACCCGCATGGGCATGCACCAGGGGCGCAAACAGCTGGACCAGGATAAATAATCCCAGCAGAAGCTGTTGTAACGGCCGGTGGATCTGGTCAGACAAGATGGACTTCCTTGATGATCGGTATCGTAGCGATCCAGTGTGCCTTATCGCACCGAAAACTGCGCCATGGGGCGGTGCCGGCCGTCACTCAAGGCTGGCAGTGGAGGATTATCTGCTTTGCACCTGAACTGAAACTGAATACAGGGGAGACCTCGCTGAACTTCTCAGCGCAGGCTCATGGCGTGGCGCACGTCCTCCATGGTCTCGCGGGCCACATCGCGGGCCCTCTCGTTGCCTTCGTCGATGATGTTGCGCACCAGCTCGGGCTGTTCCTCGTATTCCCTGACCCGCTCCTGTATCGGCTTGAGTTCGGCCAGCACGGCGTCGATGACGGGTGCCTTGCACTCCAGGCAGCCGATGCTGGCGGACCTGCAGCCTTCCTGCACCCATTGTTTCAGCTTGTCGTCTGAATAGACCTCGTGGAACTGCCACACCGGGCAGCGGTCGGGATCGCCGGGGTCGGTGCGGCGGACGCGGGCCGGGTCGGTGGGCATGGTGCGCAGCTGCTTTTCCACCGCCTCCGGGCTGGCATTCAGGGCGATGGTGTTGCCGTAGGACTTGGACATCTTCTGACCATCGAGACCGGGCATCTTCGAGGCCTTGGTGAGCAGCGGCTGGGGCTCGGGCAGGATCACCTTGCCGCCGCCCTCGAGGTAGCCGAACAGGCGGTCGCGGTCGGCGATGCCGATGTTCTGCTGCGATTCGAGCAATGCACGCGCCGCGGCCAGGGCCTCGTCGTCACCCTGCTCGGTATAGGCCTTGCGGTACTTGTTGTAGAGCTTGGCGTTCTTCTTGCCCATCTTCTTGATGGCCTCTTCCGCCCGCTCCTCGAAATCGGCCTCGCGGCCATAGATGTGGTTGAAGCGGCGCGCCACCTCGCGGGTCAGCTCGACGTGGGCCACCTGGTCCTCACCCACCGGCACCAGTCCGGCCTTGTAGATGAGGATATCGGCCGACTGCAGCAACGGATAGCCAAGAAAGCCATAGGTGGCGAGATCCTTCTCCTTCAATCTCTCCTGCTGATCCTTGTAGCTGGGCACCCGCTCCAGCCAGCCCAGCGGTGTGATCATGGACAGCAGCAGGTGCAGCTCGGCGTGCTCGGGCACCTGGGACTGCACAAACATCGTCGCCTCGCCCGGGTTGACGCCGGCGGCGAGCCAGTCGATGACCATGTCCCAGGTGTTCTGCGGGATGCCGGTGGGGTCGTCGTAGTGCGTGGTCAGCGCATGCCAGTCGGCAACGAAGAAGAAACACTGGTATTCGTGCTGGAGCTCCAGCCAGTTCTTCAGCACCCCGTGATAATGGCCGAGGTGGAGTCGCCCGGTGGGGCGCATGCCGGAGAGTACGCGGGCGTGTTGGGCCGGGACTGCGTTCAAGATGAAGACCTCATCAGTGTAGGAAGATATTCAGCACCGCCGTGGAGCCCGGCAGCATGACGATCGCCAGGATCACCAGCGGCCACATCACACGACCGAGGATGCCGGTCACCAGCAGGGCGATCAGGATGAACATGCCGTAGGGTTCGATGCGGGCATAACTGGCGGCCAGCCTGGCGGGCAGCAGGCCGACGATGACGCGCCCGCCATCCAGCGGCGGCAGGGGAATCAGATTCAGCACCATCAGGATGACATTTATCAGCACCCCGGCAGCGCCCATGTAGATCAGCGGTTCCGCCAGCCAGTTGCTGGTCGGCAGCAATGTCTGGCCGAGCACCGCAGCGAGCCCCCAGAGGATGGCCATGACCAGGTTCGACAGCGGACCGGCCGCCGCGACCAGTGCCATGTCGCGCCGGGGGTTATGCAGGTTGCGTGGATCCACCGGCACCGGCTTGGCCCAGCCGATGATGAAGCCGGTGAGGGCGAACAGCGCCATCGGCACGAGAATGGTGCCGACCGGATCGATGTGCTTGATCGGGTTGAGGGTGATGCGTCCGAGCATGCGCGCGGTCTTGTCGCCGAGCCGGTCGGCCACGTAGCCGTGGGCCGCCTCATGCACCGTGATGGCGAAGATCAGCGGCAGGGCGAGCACGGCGAGTTTCTGGATCAGGCTGAGGGCTTCCATCGGCGGATTATAGCGTCCCCGGCTCCTCGAAGAGACTGACGTCACCCTTGCCCACCCGCACTACCTGCGGTTCATGATCTTCGAGCAGGATCACGGAAGTGGGCTCGTAACCGCAGTAGCCCCCGTCAATGATCAGGTCCACCGCGTGTCCGAGCAGGTCTTTCATCTCGTAGGGATCCATCAGCGGACTGTCGTCACCCGGCATGATCAGGGTCGAACTGACGATCGGCTCGTTGAGTTCCTCGGCCAGCGCCAGTGCAATCTTGTTGTCAGGGATGCGGATGCCGATGGTCTTGCGCTTGGCATGCATCACCCGGCGCGGCACCTCCTTGGTGGCCTTGAGAATGAAGGTGTAAGGCCCCGGGGTCAGGCTCTTGATCAGCCGGTAGGCGGTGTTGTCCATCTTGGTGTACTGGGACACCTCGGAGAGATCACGGCACACCAGGGTGAAATTGTGTGATTCGTCGAGCCGGCGGATCTGGCGGATGCGGTCCAAAGCCTGCTTGTCGCCGATGTGGCAGCCCAGGGCGTAGCTGGAGTCGGTCGGATAGATGATCACCCCACCCTCACGCAGGATCTCGACGGCCTGGCGGACCAGGCGCGGCTGGGGATTGTCCGGGTGGATCTGGAAGAACTGCGACATGGCTAGCGGGGCTCAGGCAGCGAGCGGCCAGTCCTCCCAGATGGGGCGGCAGCCGTCGGGCAACTGCGGCAGGCGACCCAGTGCCAGCCAGGGATGTTCGGGCCCGTGGAAATCCGAGCCGGCGGAGGCCATCAGGCCGAAGTCCCGGGCGTGCCGGGCCATGGTGAAATATTCATCGCGGGAATGGCTGCCGGAGACCACCTCGATGGCCTCGCCGCCAAGTTCGCGGAATTCGCCGATCAGTCGCCGCAACCGACCGCGCTTCAGCTTGTAGCGGGCCGGATGCGCGATGACCGCCTGGCCACCGGCTGCATGCAGCCAGCCCAGCCCCTGTTCCAGATCCACCCACTGGCCCGGCACGTAGCCGGGCTTACCCTGTACCAGGAACTTCCTGAATACCGCCTGCACCGAATCAGCGTGGCCGGCATCCACCAGAAAGCGGGCAAAATGGGTACGGCTGATCAGTTTTCCGTTGGACAGCGCCAACGCGCCCTCGTAGGCGCCTGCGATGCCAGCCTTCTCCAGCCTGCGCCCCATCTCCTCTGCCCGCCAGACACGGAATTCATGCAATGCCTGCAGGCCCTGATTGAGATCCGGACAGTCCCGACGCACGCCGAGACCGACCACATGCACCGTGGCCCCGTTCCAGGTCACCGAGAGCTCGATGCCCGGGACGAAGGTCAACCCCAGCCGTGCCGCCTCTGCCCCGGCCTCCTCGAGGCCGTCGAGGGTGTCATGATCGGTCAGCGCCATCACCCGGATACCCGATGCCGCGGCGGCACGCATCAGCGCCGCGGGCGACAGGGTGCCGTCAGAGGCGGTCGAGTGTGCGTGGAGATCAATGGTTGAATACATGATCCGCCCATTCTACCCCATGGCCGGGACATTGCCGATGCCGTGCGTGTACCCAGCGACGCATCTCACTCCTAACGAACGCCATTCTGTTGTTAGAATAGGCGCATGAACATTCCACCCGTGGACACCGGCTATCTCGCCGATCGCTACCAGGAACTCACCGAGCCCCTGCTCAAGGTATGGGATGAGGCGGATGCCGAGGACGATGCCACTGCCCTGCCCCTGCTGCATACCGCCATGCTGCAGCTGATCGATGTGCTGCGCAGCCTCGAAATCGAGGACGACGAGGTCGGCCACCATGCGGATGTCCTCGAATCCCACGAACTGACCATCCTCGGCGAGTACGGCACCCAGCTGCTGCAGGAATCGGCACAGTGGGCCAGGCGCTACCACCACGAGGAAATCGCCCACGACCTTGAAGGGCTGGTGCTGACGCTGGCGCTACTGATTGCCCGACACGAGGGCGAACTGAAGACCATGGAACCGGTGGTTCATCAGCTGGCATTGCTCGCCAACCAGCTGAAAAAGCCCGCCGAGCTGACTCAGCTCTATCGCATTATCGATGAGGTCCTCGACGCCATGAGCCCGACCTTCGCAGAGTCCTACGAGGTCGAACCCGACCCGGCCAATCCCTGGCGACTGCTGCTGCTCAACCGTGCCATCGTGGCCACCCGCACGCACAACACCAAGCTGATGGAACCTGCCTTCGATGCCATTGTCGAACTGCTACCGGGCGACTGTGAGCCGTTTTTCGAGGAAGCCATGGAGCAGATGGAATTGATCGACTACCCCGCGGAGGTACGGGAGCTGGTCAAGGGCTATTATCTGCAGCATCACTTCCAGGGCCGCACCCTGCACTGATCCGCTTTCACCGAGTCATCCTATTATGAAGTTTCTTACCGACCTGTTTCCCGTCATCCTCTTCTTCGCTGCGTACCAGCTGTACGACATCTATGTCGCCACTGCCGTGGCCATCGCCGCCTCGATTCTGCAGGTGAGCTATCTCGCACTGCGCAGGCAGAAGATCGAGACCATGCACTGGGTCACCCTCGGCCTGCTGGTGGTGTTCGGTGGATTGACACTGATGCTGCGTGATCCCACCTTCATAAAATGGAAGCCGACGGTGGTGAACTGGATGTTTGCCGGTGCCTTCCTGATCTCGGGGCTGACCATGCAGCGCAGCCTGCTGCAGCGCATGATGGATCATGCGATCACGCTGCCAGAACCGGTCTGGAAACGCCTCAACCTGGCCTGGGTGGGTTTTTTCGTCGCGCTGGGCGTCGTCAATCTGTACGTCGCCTTCAACTTCTCCGAGGCGATCTGGGTCAATTTCAAAATGTTCGGCCTGCTCGGACTCACCCTGCTGTTTGTGGTCGGCCAAGGCCTGTTCCTGGCCCGTTACATGGAAGAAGAACAGGCCACAGAGGAATAAACCATGCTCTACGCCATCATGGCCACCGACCGGCCCGGCTCGCTGGCCGACCGGCTGGCGGCCCGTCCTGCCCATCTCGAGCGTCTGCACGCCCTGCAGGCTGACGGCCGCCTGATCCTTGCCGGGCCACACCCGGCCCTCGACTGCGAAGACCCTGGCGAGGCCGGCTTCACCGGCAGCCTGGTGGTGGCCGAGTTCGCCAGTGAGGAGGATGCCCGTGCCTGGGCCGAGGCAGACCCCTACGTGGCAGCTGGCGTCTATCAGGATGTCAGCGTCAAACCCTTCAAGAAAGTCCTTCCCCCCTGAGGAAACCCGATGAAAAAGACATTGCTTTGCCTGCTGTTGCCCGCCCTCGCACTGATGCCGCTGTCCCTGCCCGCCGCGGAGAAAACCGCAGAAAAGCCGGCGGAGAAAGCCGCGGCGACCGCAACACCAAAGCTGTTGGTCAAGGTCGATGGCACCCCCATCACCGAGATGCACTACCTGTTCTTCCGCGCACAAAAGGGCGAGGATGCCGGCGGCACGGACCAGAATGCACAAATGGCGATTCTCAACGAGCTGATCAACACCGCCATCGTCGCCAACGAGGCCAAACAGCTCAAACTGGACCAGCATCCCGAGATCCAGGCGGCCGTGGACATCGCGCGCATGACCATCCTCGCCGAGGCCGTCTTCCAGGATTACCTGAAAAAACACCCCGTTACCGATGAGATGATCAAGGCCGCCTACGAGAAACGTTACGCCAAGAAGGCTGGCAAGGAATACAAGGCCCGTCACATCCTTCTCGAGAGTGAAGATGATGCCAAGGCCGTGATCAAGGCGCTGAACGAAGGTGCCGACTTCATCGCCCTGGCCAAGGAGAAATCCACCGGCCCGAGCGGCCCGAATGGCGGTGATCTGGGCTGGTTCTCGGCCAAGCAGATGGTCAAGCCCTTCGCCGACGCGACCCGCGCGATGAAGAAGGGCAGCTACACCAAGGAACCGGTGAAGACCCAGTTCGGCTGGCACGTGATCCTGCTGGAGGACGTGCGCGACGCCAAGCCGCCGAAGCTGGAGGATGTGCAGGAAAGCCTGCGCCGCGAACTGAGTCGGGCCAGTGTGATCGCCTACCTGAATGAGCTGCGGGACAAGGCCAAGGTCGAGTTCAACGAGCCGGAAGACAAGAAAACGGCGACGGCAGAAAAATGACCTGAGCGGCCAGTTCGCCCCCACCACAAAAAAGCCCTCGCGGAATTCCGCGAGGGCTTTTTTCTGTAGCGTTCACCAGCCGCAGCCGGTGCTTCGCATCAACTGTCGGTCTTTTTCGGCGATTTCAGGGTATTGATCGAGACCACCTCTGCGCTCTTCTGCTCGTCGACGAAATAGGGCTTTTCCCGGGGGATGCCAGCGGCATCGGCAAGCTCGCGTTCCCGCGCCGAGATGAGGCCCAGACAGTTGCGGATATCCTCGATGGTGCTGGGATTCAGGGGGTGTTTCATGGCCCGGTTGGGTGGCGTGGTGTCCTTGATGATCTGCGTCAGCACCTTGCGCATCACCATCATGACCTCGCGTTCTTTACTGGAATCTTCGCTCATGTTTCACCTGTGGGGACATCGGGGTTTCGAATTCTGGCCGCATAGAATAGCGGATATGGCCCCGTAGATCCCCTGTGCTTTGCGTGGTCGCCACCTGGCCGATGACGGCACGGCCACTCAGCGCTTACCGATGAGTTCGATCTGATAACCGTCCGGGTCTTCGACGAAGGCGATGATGGTGGTGCCGGCATTCATCGGTCCCGCATCGCGGATGATCTTGCCACCGCGTGCGCGGATTGCCTCGGTTGCGGTGTAGACGTCATCCACTTCCAGGGCGATATGGCCGAAACCGTTCCCCAGCTCATAACCATCGATGCCCCAGTTGTAGGTCAGTTCCAGCACGGTATTCTCCGACTCGTCACCGTAACCGACGAAGGCCAGCGTGAACTTGCCGTCGGGATAGTCCTTCTGCCGCAATTTCCTCATCCCGAGGACCTCTGTGTAGAACGCGAGGGAACGGTCGAGATCGCCGACCCGCAACATGGTGTGAAGGATACGCATGGTCATCACCTTGCCGGTATGCACCGGCTTCCGGAAAGCTGTGTAATGGTCGGTACCTATAATATCAACCAGAACCCGGGCGACCCAGGCATTCCCATTTCAAGGAGGGTCGAGCGGGAGCAAACCATCCACCGGTCGACAACGTGGGAGCCTATGCGATGTCCGTCGAGTTCTTCAGTCAGCGCCTGCTCAATCCCTTCCGCGGAATCAGCTGCACCATCCGCTACCGGTCCGCCGAGGCAGTCACCACTGACGGTCGTCACTGGGACATCTACGTTCGCAACGAACTCATGCTGGACGACATCGAGCAGGATCAGCGCCACAAGGTGGTGACCAACGATCTCCGTTTTGGCAGCTGGTCCCGCGAGGCGGGGCTCAAACGTGGCCCCATCTATCCATCTGACGACTTCCTGGTGCTCGAACACTATGGCGAAGTGGTGTTCGATGCCCTGCTCAAACACCACCGTGAGGTGCCCTTTCCCCTGCGCGATCACTACGAACTCTGGCTGCTGGACCGCGCCACACGACCACTTGCGCTGCTGGGGAGCGTGATCGACCCGCGGGACATGGATGACGATCAGCCGTTGCAGTGGCGACCGGGCATGCGCTGTCATGACAGTTTCTCCAGCGCCAGTACCGGGGCCGGGACAGGGGTCGCGGCCACCGCAATTACCCACCAGATCAACCAGCGGGCGGGTGACCCGCCGCGTGCCCAGTGGTTCCATCGTGACCGGGCGGGTGCCGGCGTCGGGATGGGTGGGCCGGGCATCAGCGATTCGCTCCATGGACGCAGACTCGAGACCAGCTCATTTCCACACTTCCACCTGCAACCCAACGCCGGGCATGACCCGTTGCTGGAGGATTTCGAGCACTGGTGCGCACCCTGGCTCCTGTTGCTGCCGAACCTGGACGACGAACGCCGGCGACAACTGGAGCCCCATGCCTGCCGCCAGGCACGGGTGATCGCCGATCAGTATCACCTGTTCCCCGCCATCATCGACCACGGGCTGTTCAATGCCGCCCGGGTGCAGGCCCGGCTCGAGCGTGCGAAAGATACGGGTGAAAATGAATCCCTTGAGCACATCCATCTCACCGGTAGCGAATAAGGGGCAATAAGGCCTTTCCGCTCCTCCTGTTGAATATTTAAATATATTCTAATATTCTACTTCCTAGCCAAGCTGATCAGGGATAGCAGTTTTCGCCCGGGTAAGGCAGGAACAAGACGGATAAACCGTCAAAAAGAATCCAGACAAGGGGAAAACACATGAACATGAAGAAAATCGCATTGACCGCCGCTATTCTCACCGCTTCAGCTACCGCCGGCGCCTGGTGGGGCGGCCCGTTTGGCAACAACGGCTATGGCAATAACGACTGGCTCGGCAATGGCTTTGGCGATGGTGTCGGTGATGGCAGTTTCAACTTCAACATGAGCGGCAACGCTCGCAGCCGCGCCTACGGCAATGGCTACGGCAACGGTTACGGCCGCGGCTATGGCTACGACGCCCCCTACTACGGCTACGCCCCCTACGGCTACGGCCCTGCCGCAGCACCGGCTGGCGCACCCGCACCTGTTGCTGCCCCGGCCGAATTCGAAGAGCAGCGCAAGGCCGCCGAGGCATTTCGCAAGCAGATGATGGAGCAGCGCAAGGCCGCCATGGAAGCCCAGAAGAAGGCCTACGATGACTATCTGGCCATGGTCAACAAGCGCGCCGAAGCCGCACCGGCCAAGTAAGCACAGCTTCACGGCCCGCTGGTAAATCAGAAAGCCCGCGTCCCGCGACGCGGGCTTTTTCATGCCTGTTCGCCATACTGCAGCCACCTCACCGGCACACTGTGCCCGGGATGGGTTTGCCCTCCCCCATCCATTACAATGCCCCGGATCAGATCCATTCACACAGTAACCCGGAAGGAGTCCCCACGTGTCGGAACGCAAGGTCGATGTCGCTATCCTCGGTGCCGGCAGCGCCGGTCTCTATGCCTATCCCCAGGTCGCCCACAGCGGCAAAAGCTTCGTCCTGATCGACGGCGGCGAACTGGGCACCACCTGTGCCCGTATAGGCTGCATGCCATCGAAGGCTCTGATCCAGGTCGCCGAGGACTTCCACCGCCCCGCCAGTGTCGCCAAGCGCTTCGGCATCAGTGGCACGGAACACCTGCGTATCGATATCCCCCACGTGCTCGAATATGTGCGCGACACCCGTGACCACTTCGTCGACCAGGTACTCACCAACACCGTGGACGAAATGCCACCCGAGCAAGTGATCGAGAGCAACGCCCGCTTTATCGAGCCGACCCTGCTCGAAACCGAGGAAGGGGAACGCATCCGTGCCGATGCGGTGGTGATCGCCACCGGCTCGCGGCCCATCGTGCCAGAGGCCTGGCAGGCCTTTCGCGATCGCATCATCACCACTGACGACCTCTTCGAGCAGGAGGATCTGCCGGGAAGCATCGCGGTCATCGGTCTGGGTGTCATCGGCCTCGAAATCGGTCAGGCACTGCGCAATCTCGGCCTGGACGTCGTCGGCATCGACCAGTTGGAGACCATCGGCGGCATCACCGACCCGGATGTCGCCAAATCCGCCATCCACGCCATCGGCCAGGAATTTCCCCTCTGGCTGGGACACCCCGCCGAGGTCGAACCAATGGCCGATGGCCGCCTGCGGGTGACGGCCGGTGAACACTCGATCGAGGTGGACAAGGTCTTCGCCAGCCTCGGCCGACGGCCCAACGTGGACGGTCTGGGTCTGGAAGAACTGGGCATCGAACTGGACGAACGCGGTGTCCCGCGCCACAACCCCCACACCATGCAGATCGGCGACCTGCCCTTGTTCATCGCCGGCGACGCCAGCACCAACCGACCCGTCCTCCATGAGGCCGGCGACGAGGGCCGCATCGCCGGTTACAACGCGGCCGCAGGCCAGGTGACCGAGTTCGAACGACGCATCCCGCTGCACATCACCTTCTCCGACCCGAACATCGTCCGCGTCGGCAGCGCCTTCAACGAACTGGATCCGCAGACCACCGCCATCGGCGAAATGCGGGTCGCCCCGGTTGGACGGGCCCTGATCATGGGTAAAAAACACGGTCTCATCCGGGTGTACGGCGACAAGCACACGGGACGACTGCTGGGTTGTGAGATGTGCGCGGCGCGGGGCGAGAATCTTGCCCACCTGGTACTGCTTGCGATACAGAACGGGATGACTGTGGGTGAGCTGCTGCAGATGCCCTTCTACCACCCCACCATGGAAGAGGCGTTGCAGGCCGCACTGCGCGGACTCTACCGCCAGGTGGAGACGAAGAACCCCGGCCCCATCACCGAGTTGCGTACCCGCTGAGCGGATACCGGCGGGCCCGGGTCAGTCCCGGGTCACCACCTTGAGGAAGCCCGGACCGGCACCCTGCAGGTCGGCCTTCAGTTGTTGCTTCGCCCAGCCGTGGACCTTGTCGTGGGCCTCAACGAAGACCGTAGTGGTTGCCACCGGGATACGGACCCCACCCATGCCGCGGGTGAAGGGCTGCTCGTTGACGTGGGGATGCCAGAGCACGCGCTTGGCGAGGACATTGCCATCGCCGTCCACCACCCGCCATTCATCGGCATAGTGATCCCAACCCGTATCCGCATGTCTCAGGGTGACATCCACATACCAGACACCCGGCCCGACACTGCGAAACTCCGCCCTTTCGATGACGACATCATCGGCCTGCGCAGCCCCTGCCAGCAGCAGACCGGCGCACAGGCCGATCAATTCTTTTCTCATATCCTTCCACCACTCCTCTTTCTTATCCGCCGGCCGCAGGCGATTCAACGCCTCTGCCGACGCTGGTTCTGTTCATCCGTCAGGGCCTGCTCCCGCTTGCCCTCTGCCCGGCGTTCCTCCTCGTGCAGGCGCTCCATCACGGTTTCCATTACCCGGCTGCGGGTGTGCTTCTGGCGCCAGCTACCCTTGGCCGAATCACAGGCCGCCTGTGCCTGCTGTACCGCAAGCTGCTGTTCGGCGATGGCCTGTTCGAGTTTGTCGAGGAAGCGCTGAAATTCGCGTACCCGCGCCACGTCCATGCCGTTGCGCGCAGCCTCCTGGAATCGCCGCAGGTAATCCTGGTAATAACCTCTCAGGGATTGCAGCTGCGCCTCGGCCTGCTGCCGGGCCCGCACGCGCTCGGCGAGTGCCGTCGCAGCCTTGCGTTCGCGCTGCTCGGTGACCTGCTGTACTGGCCTGAAACGTCTGCTGGCTGTCATACCGTTGAACTACTCGCGGATTACGATGAGGGGCGCCTCAGCCCACAGGGCGAACGGCACCGTTCTGTGCCGCCTGTATCTCCTCCTCGGACGGGAACATGCTGAGCAGGTCCCCGATGCTGCTGGCGATATCGTGACTCACATCCATGTCCTGCTGCAAGAAGGCCTGCAGTGATGGCATCGCGGCGATGGCCATATCGATCTGCTCGTCCGATCCGGCCTCATACGCGCCGACGCTGATGAGATCGCGATTGCGCTGATACAGACTATAGACCTGTTTGAAGGCCTGGGCAGCACTGCGGTGGTCCCTGCTGACGATATCGTTCATTGCCCGGCTGACCGACTGCTCGATGTCAATGGCCGGGTAGTGCCCGGCCTCCGCCAGCCTGCGGGAAAGAACGATATGACCGTCGAGGATGGCGCGGGCGGCATCGGCGATGGGATCCTGTTGATCGTCGCCCTCGGTGAGCACGGTGTAGAAGGCGGTGATGGAGCCGCCCCCCTTGTCGCCATTGCCGGCGCGTTCCACCAGGTGTGGCAGCTTGGCGAACACCGAGGGGGGATAGCCCTTGGTCGCCGGCGGCTCATTGATGGCCAGGCCGATCTCGCGCTGCGCCTGGGCGAAGCGGGTCAGCGAATCCATCAGCAACAGCACGTTCTTGCCCTGGGCGCGGAAGTATTCGGCGATGCTGGTGGCCAGCATGGCGCCGTGCAGACGACGCAGCGGCGGCTGGTCGGCAGGCACCGCCACCACCACGGCCCGGCGCATGCCCTCCTCGCCGAGGATGTTGTCGACGAATTCCTTCACCTCGCGGCCACGCTCGCCGATCAGGCCCACCACCACGATGTCGGCATCGGTGTACTTGGTCATCATCCCCAGCAGCACCGACTTGCCGACACCCGACCCGGCAAACAACCCCAGGCGCTGGCCCCGACCCACACTCAGCAAGGCATTGATGGCACGGATGCCCACATCCAGTGGCTCGCGGATGGGATCGCGGGCCAGCGGGTTGATGCTCTCGCCGTTCAACGGCCAGCGTTCGCTGCTGTGGATCGGGCCCTTGCCATCGAGCGGCATGCCACCACCGTCGATGACCCTGCCGAGCAGATCCTCGCCCACCCGCGCATCGGTGCCGTGTCCCTTCGGGGCCACGCGGGCATCGGGTTCCAGGCCGCGGATGTCCCCGGTGGGCATCAGGTAGAGGCTCTCACCGGAAAAACCCACCACCTCGGCGTCGATCCGCTCGCCGTTGGCATTGATCACGTCGCAGCGCCCGCCGATGGCGGCCCGGCAACCCACCGCCTCCAGGGTCAGGCCCACCATACGGGTGACCTTGCCCTCCACCACCAGGCCGCGAGTATCTTCCAACCGATGTTGCAGACGGCTGATACGGCGGGCCCAGATGGCGCTGCGGTCCGCCTCGGGCCGGCTCATGTCCCGGCTCCGCCTTCGCCCTGATCCCGGTCACGCTCGCCGGCAAGCAGGGGTGCGATCAGCGCATTGATGCGGGACTCCAATGTCGCATCGACCATCGAATCCTCGGTCTGCACACGGCAGCCGCCGCGCTGGATCACCGGGTCCTCCACCACCTGCCACTGCTGATCCGCATCCCCCATGGCATAGACCTCGCGCACAAGCTCCGCATCCTCCGGGTGCAGGGTGACGCGGATGTCCCGTGCAGAGACCGGCAGCACACCCAGTGCCTCACGCACCACGCCGATGATGTGGCCGGGATCCGTCTTCACCTCCCGGCGCACCAGCTGTTTGACCATGCTGATGACCAGTGTGACCACCTCCCGCTCCACCTGGTCATCGAGCTGTTCGAAGGGATGATCGAGACAGGACATCAGGGCATCGAGCCGTGTCAGCTTCTCGCCGATCTGGCGGCGCGCCTCCTCGAGGCCTTCGCGATGACCGAACTCCTGGCCGGCGCGGCGCCCTTCTTCGTGACCCTCCTCGTAGGCCTGTTTCTGCAGCAGTTCGAGCTGAGAGGCGGTTAGCATCGGCGCGTTGTCGCCCCCCGGCTGGCGGGATGGGGAACTGTCGTCCATGCTCGGTGGCCGCCACTGTTCGTAGTCGTCCACTTCGCCGCTGCGAAGAATCCGCGGTCCGGGGGTCTCGGGCTTCTTCACCACGTCAGCCCCGGCCCCGCTCATCAGATGAACTCATCGCCACCACCACCGCCGAGGGCGATCTCACCGGCATCCGCCAGGCGGCGGGCCACGGAGAGGATCTCCTTCTGCGCCGACTCGACATCGCTGACCTTGACCGGCGGCGCGGCCTCCAGGTCGTCCTTGAGCATCTCTGCTGCACGCGAGGACATGTTCTTGAAGATCTTCTCCTTGAGTGCCTCGGAGGCGCCGCGCAGTGCCAGCAGCAGCTGGTCGGAGGAGACCTCCCGCAGCAGGGTCTGGATGCCGCGATCATCGACATCGGAGAGGTTGTCGAACACGAACATGTTGTCCTGGATCTCCTGCGACAGGTCCTCGTCCGCCTCGGTGATGGCGTCGATGACCTGGGTCTCGATGCTGCCGTCGACAAAGTTGAGGATATCCGCGGCCTTCTTCACCCCGCCGAGATTGGTGGACTTGACGTTGGAGGCGCCGGAGAACTGCTTTTCCAGGATCTCGTCGAGTTCCTGCAGTGCCGCCGGCTGGATACCTTCCAGGCTGGCGACGCGCATGATCACGTCGGTACGCACCCGGTCGGGGAATTCCGCCAGCACGCCGGCGGCCTGGTCGGGATCGAGAAACGACATGACGATGGCGATGATCTG
>JANTHH010000010.1 GCA_024762485.1 Chromatiales bacterium | reverse complement strand
AAGTGGGAGCTGGAGGATCTGTCGCTGCGCTATCTCGAACCCGACGCCTATCACCAGATCGCCCGTGCACTCGCCGACAAGCGCCAGCAACGGGAGGAGTTCATTGCCGGCGTGACCGTGCGCCTGCGCGAGGAGTTGGCGAAACTCGGTATCAGGGCAGAGATCAGCGGGCGCCCGAAGCATATCTACAGTATCTGGAAGAAGATGCAGCGCAAGCGCGTCGGAATCGAGCAGATCTTCGATGTCCGCGCAGTTCGCGTGCTGGTCGATACCGTCCCCCAGTGCTACGAGGTGCTGGGCGTGGTGCATGGTCTGTGGCGCCCGGTGCCCGGTGAATTCGACGACTACATCGCCCGCCCCAAGGCCAACGGCTACCGTTCCCTGCACACGGCGGTGATTGGCGATGACGGGCGTGCACTGGAGGTGCAGGTTCGGACACGCGAAATGCACGAGCATGCCGAGCGCGGAGTGGCCGCACACTGGCGCTATAAGGAAAGCAGTGGCGCCGACCCGGAGCTGGAGCGCCGGGTCGAATGGATGCGCCAATGGCTGGAACAACAGGATTCGGCGGCATCACCGGGGGAGCGGGCCAACGAGTTTGAGGCGCGCAATATCTATGTGCTCACCCCTCAGGGCAAGGTGGTCGAGCTGCCGGCGGGGGCGACCGCGGTGGATTTCGCTTACGCCATCCATACCGATGTCGGCCACCGCTGCCGGGGCGCCAAGGCGGATGGCCGCATCATCCCGCTCACCCAGCCGCTGGTGAGTGGCCAGACCGTGGAGGTGCTGACGGTGAAGGCGGGCGGTCCCAGCCGTGACTGGCTGAACCCGCAGGCCGGCTACCTGGTGACGGCGCGCGCACGCAACCGGGTGCGCCAGTGGTTCAAGCAGCAGGATCACGATCAGCACATCCAGATCGGGCGCAGCAGCCTGGATCGAGAGCTGGCACACCTCAATCTCCCCCGCCCGGACCTCGACAAGCTGGCGCCACGCTTCAACCAGGAGGATGGCGACGAGCTGCTGGCGGCCATCGGTCGTGGCGACCTGTCCCCCATCCAGGTGGCGAACAGCCAGCTGCCGACGGTGCAGGAGGATGCCGACACCGCCATCACGGAACGCGCCCGTCGCAAGGCTGCGCAGGTGCGCACCGGTGGCGGTCACGTGGTGGTGGCAGGCGTCGGCGATCTGATGACCCACATGGCGAAATGCTGCAAGCCGGTGCCATATGACGAGGTCGTCGGCTATATCACCCGTGGCCGGGGTATCACGGTACATCGCCGCGATTGTCCGGTCGTACAGAAGATGGACGCGCAGAACCGGGAGCGGCTGATCGACGTGGTGTGGGCCGAGCAGCCACAGGATGCGGCCTTCCTGGTGGACATCCAGGTCTACGCTGCCGACCGCAAGGGGCTGCTGAAGGACATCTCGTCGGTGTTCTCCAACGCGAATGTGGATGTGCTGGGGGTCCAGACCCAGTCCGATCGGCGGCAGGAGCGGGCCAGCATGCGTTTCACCGTGGAGATCCGCGACATGGATACCCTGAGCCAGGTACTCGGCCGCCTTGCCCAGTTGCCCGATGTGATCGAGGTCCGGCGCCAGTGTTGAATGCGCACAAAGTTGGCGCATCCGGGGCTTCGCAGGTAAACTAAGCACCGGTTTTTTAACGAAATTACAAAGCAGCGCCTGGTCTCATGCAAGAGGCCGGCGATGTCGTCCGCCACGCGACAGTCTGTTGTTTTAAAACAACGGCAGCGGGTGGTCGGTGACGCATGCTCAGCGCGGCGGGGAAACACCCGTCACGGACCTCATTTATCTGAAATTACTGGAGTTTTCAATGGCAACCGAACGCACCCTTTCGATCATCAAGCCCGATGCCGTGGCAAAAAACGTCATTGGCGAGATCTACAGCCGCTTCGAGAAGGCGGGTCTGAAGATTGTCGCAGCCCGCATGGAGCAGCTGACGGATGAGAAGGCCGGTGAGTTCTACGCCGTGCACAAGGAGCGCCCGTTCTACAAGGATCTGGTGGCTTTCATGACCTCGGGCCCGGTGATGATCCAGGTGCTGGAGGGCGAGGACGCCATCGCCAAGAACCGCGAACTGATGGGTGCCACCAACCCCGCCGAGGCGGCGCCGGGCACCATCCGTGCCGACTTCGCCAAGACCGTCGACGAGAACGCGGTGCATGGCTCCGATGCCCCCGAGACGGCCGCCGTCGAGATCGACTTCTTCTTCCCGGAAGGCGTCTGCGAGCGGACCCGCTGAGCGGGACAAGACGACCTTGAGCGCACTGCAAAAGATCAATCTGTTCGATCTCGACCGCAAGGCCATGGAGGCCCTGTTTGTCGAACTCGGGAGCAAGGCCTTCCATGGCCGCAACGTGCTGAAGTGGATCCACAAGCATGGCGTCACCGATTTTGACGCGATGACCGATCTGCCGAAGAAACTGCGCACCGAGCTGGAGGTGAAGGCAGAGATCAGGCCGCCCGAGATCGTCTTCGAACAGCCGGCACTCGACGGCACCATCAAGTGGATGCTCGAACTCGCCGACGGACAGCGCATCGAGACCGTCTACATCCCCGAGGAGAACCGCAGCACCATCTGTGTTTCCTCGCAGGTCGGCTGTGCACTCGACTGCTCCTTCTGCTCGACTGCCCAGCAGGGCTTCAACCGGAACCTGACCAGTGGCGAGATCATCGGCCAGGTGTGGCTGGCAACCCGCGAGCTGGGTCGGCCGCCGACCAACGTGGTGATGATGGGCATGGGTGAGCCGCTGGCCAATTTCCAGCCGGTGGTCACCGCCATGGACGTGATGCAGGACGACCTGACCTACATGATTTCCAAGGCGCGGGTCACGCTGTCCACCTCCGGCGTGGTGCCCAATCTCTACCGCCTGCGGGAGGTCAGTGATGTCAGCCTGGCGGTGTCGCTGCATGCGCCAACCAATGAACTGCGCGATAAGTTGGTACCGATCAACAGGAAGTATCCCCTGGAGCAGTTGATCCCGGCCTGCCGGGAATACATCAAGGGGGACAAACGGCGCAAGATCACCTGGGAATATGTCATGCTCGATGGCGTCAATGATTCCATCGGCCACGCCAAGGCGCTGATCCGCCTGCTTGAAGGCACGCCATCCAAGCTCAATCTCATCCCCTTCAACCCCTTTCCCGGGACGGATTACAAGACATCGCCGCCCGAGCAGGTCGAGGCCTTCCGTCAGAAGCTGAGAAAGGCAGGCATCATGGCCATCACCCGAAAGACCCGGGGCGACGATATCGATGCCGCCTGTGGTCAGCTGGTGGGCCGGGTGCGCGACCGCAGCCGCCGGCAGCTTCGTCGTGTGCAGTCGGACAGGCTCGCCAATGGCTGAGGTCCTGGTCAGACGAGTCGGGCTGATCAGCCTGTTGCTGTTGCTGGCGACCCTGGTGGGCTGCCAGTCGAGCCCCGGGCGCAGCGATGACGACAATACCGGACAACTGGGCACAGTGCGCGGCGCCAGTCCTGCGGCCGTCTATGTCGATCTTGCCATCGCCTATCTGCAGCAGCGCAACTATGTTCCCGCGCTGCAGAATGCGCGCAAGGCGGTGATGGTCGAACCGAACAATCCGTCGGCGCACAATACCCTGGCGCTGGTGCACCAGACACTCGGCCAGGATGCCCAGGCAGAGGCCGAGTTTGCCAGGGCGGTCAGCCTGGACCCCAACGATCCCTTCGCCAACAACGCCTTTGGCTCCTTTCTCTGCGGCAAGAAACGCTATGCCGAGGCACAGCAGCATTTCGAACGGGCCATCGCCAACCCGCTCAATCCACAGCGCTGGGTACCACTGACCAATGCCGGCGCCTGCGCCGCAAACCAGGGCGACGATGCCACTGCCGAGCACTATCTGCGCGAGGCACTGCAGGTGAATCCCCGTTTCCCGCCGGCGTTGATCCGGATGGCCAGGCTCAGCCTGGAAAAGAAGAACTATCTGTCTGCGCGCGCCTATCTGCAGCGTTACCTGGCAGTGGCGGCACCGACACCGGAATCACTTTGGCTGGGCATCCAGACGGAACGACAACTCGGCGACAAGGATCAGTTGGCCAGCTACGAGCTTTTGCTGCGGCAACGTTTCCCCGACTCGGTGGAAGCGGGCTACCTGGAGGATCGCTAATCCCATGAGCAGGGACCCGGGTCAGGAGAACAAGGACGGTGTCGATGCAACGCTGCCCCGGCCGGGGCAGCGCCTCCATGCCGCGCGGATCGATGCCAATCTCGAGGTGTCCAAGGTTGCCGCCCAACTGCATCTCACCAAGGCGACACTGCTGGCAGTCGAGGCGGACGAATTCGACCTCCTGCCGGCCCGGGTTTTCGTCCGTGGCTATTATCGCAACTATGCCCGGCTGGTGGGCCTGCCGGAGCAAGACGTACTTGCCGAGCTCGATGAGGCCTGGCCGGGGGAGGGCGAAGACCTCAGCATCCGCCCGGTGGATCGGCATATCAAACCGGAGTTGCGCAGCAGCCACCACCTGGTACGGCTGTTCACCTGGCTGGTCATCCTCGGCCTGCTCAGCCTGCTGGTGATCTGGTGGGTCGGTTACCTCGGGCCGAAAGGGGAGATGGCGCCACCTCCAGCGGATGTGACGCCGGCCGAACCCGTTCCCGGCCCCGGTGAATTGACCCTGCCGGCGGCACCTGCCGAGACGGTATCGCCCGCACCGGAGACGGTGCCCGGACCCTCAGTGGCCACCGGGACTCCGGTGGACAGCACGGAGCCGGCGCCGCCTGTGCCGACCCCGGCCGCCGAACAGTCGGCAGATGCACAACCGCCTGCGACCCTCGTCGAACCCGCGCCTGCACCCGCGTCTGCAGCGGTCGCGCCTGTACCGAAAGTGTCGCTGCGCTTCCGCGGCGACAGCTGGGTCGACATCCGTGACAGCAGTCGCAGCTTCCGTCTGGTGGGCACCATGAAGGCCGGTCAGGTGCGTGAACTCGGTGGCGAGCCACCCTATACCGTACTGCTGGGCAACAGTCCCGCGGTCGAGATCAGCATCAATGGCAAGCCGTTCGATCAGCGTCGCTTCACCAGGGGGAAGGTGGCCCGCTTTACACTCGAAGTGAACGAGCCGTCCGCAACACAACCATGAGCCCCCACTGAGAACGATACATCGCGACCCGCCCGGGCCGCGTGGAGATGACCTAACACCCATGGCAAAGAATATTCAGGCCATCCGCGGCATGCGGGACATCCTGCCGGATGAGACACCGCGCTGGCAGTGGCTGGAGCAGCAGGTGCGCGAGGTACTCGCCAGTTACGGCTACCAGGAGATTCGCATGCCTGTGCTGGAGATGACCGAGCTGTTCAAGCGCTCCATCGGCGAGGTCACCGACATCGTCGAGAAGGAAATGTACACCTTCGCGGATCGCAATGGCGACAGCCTGACGCTGCGACCTGAGGGCACGGCCGGTTGTGTCCGCGCGGCACTCGAACACGGCCTGCTGCACAACCAGACCCAACGACTGTGGTACCAGGGGCCAATGTTCCGTCATGAACGGCCGCAGAAGGGACGCTACCGCCAGTTTCATCAGATCGGCGTCGAGAGTTATGGCATGCCCGGTCCGGATATTGACCTGGAGACCATCCTCATCAGCGCGCGCCTGTGGCAGGTGCTGGGCATCCCGGATCTGGAATTGCAGATAAACACCCTGGGAACGGCGGAGGAACGGGCCGGCTATCGCGACAGGCTGGTGGCTTATTTCGAGGCACACGCAGAGCAGCTCGATGCCGACAGCCAGCGGCGCCTGCATAGCAATCCCCTGCGCATCCTCGATACCAAGAATCCGGAGATGAAGGAGCTGGTCGCGGCGGCCCCCAGCCTGTTCGACCACGTCGGGGACGAGACACGGGCACACTTCCAGTCGATCTGCGACGGCCTGGATCAGGTCGGCGTGGCCTACGTGATCAATCCCCGGCTGGTGCGCGGGCTGGATTATTATTCGCGCACCGTATTCGAGTGGATCACTGACCGGCTGGGTGCCCAGGGTACGGTGTGTGCGGGTGGTCGCTACGATGGCCTGGTCACCCAGCTGGGCGGGCGCGCCACCCCGGCCGTCGGTTTCGCCCTGGGTCTGGAGCGCCTGGTGGCGATCCTCGAAGATGTGCACGGCAGTCAGGCAGTCGACCAGGCCGATGCCTACCTGGTGCTGGTGGGCGAGGCCGCACAGGCCCAGGGTGCGGTGCTGGCCGAGCAGCTGCGCAGCGAGGTACCGGGCCTGCGCCTGCTCAGCAATTGTGGCGGCGGCAGCTTCAAGGCCCAGTTCAAGCGGGCCGACCGCAGCGGTGCGATGCTGGCACTGGTGCTCGGTGATGACGAACTCGGTCGGGGCGAGATCGGCATCAAGCCGCTGCGTGAAGCAGGCCGGCAGCACAGTATCGCACTGCCGGCATTGGCAGGATTTCTCAAAGAACAGCTGTCCCGCTGAATGGGGCCGGAGCAACACACGTGAGCGAATATCTAACCGAAGAAGAACAGGTCGAGGCGCTGAAAAAATGGTGGCGCGAAAACGGCAAGGCCATCATTGTCGGGGCCGTACTGGGGCTGTCGCTGGTCGGCGGCTGGCAGGCCTGGCAGAACTATCAGAAGGGCCAGGCCGAACTGGCATCCGCCTACTACGAGGAGTTCATGCTGGCGGCGAAGGCCGGCGATGATTCTGCCCAGGCACAGGGCGAGCGTCTCTTGCAGCGCCATGGCGACTCGACCTATGCCCAATTCGCCGCGCTGGAACTGGCCGCGCTGGCCTACCGGCGGGGTGACCGGGACGAGGCACGCAGCCAGCTGTCGTGGGTGCTTGACCGGGCCAATGAACCGGCCATCGCCCAGCTCGCACGGCTGCGGCTTGCCCGGGTGTTGATCGACAGCAAAGACTTTGATGGTGCCTCCCGCCTGATCGAGGCGGCAGGTGATGACAGCTATGCCGGTGAATTCGCCGCCCTGCGCGGTGACCTGGCCATGGCGCAGGGTGAGAGTGAAAAGGCGCGGGCCGCCTACCAGGAGGCCCTGCTCAAGGGAGCAGGTGATGCCGAGATCATCCGCATGAAACTGGTGGACCTGAAAGACGCCGGCGCGTCCTGAGGATAAAGACGTGATGCGATTGTTGTTGACCCTGTTGGCGATGCTGGTACTCGGTGGCTGCGGCACCATGGCCGACCCCACCACCTGGTTCGGTGAGGGGGCGGAAAAAATTGCCGAGCTGAAACCCCTGGAGAACCGGATCGAGCCGGAGATCGCCTGGCGCTACGACACCGGCAGTGGGACCGGTGGTCTGCGTCTCGGGCTGGTGCCTGCGGTTACGGACGAGCGGGTGTTCGTGGCCGACCGCAGCGGCCGGGTCAGCGCCCTGGACAGCGCCAGCGGCGAGCAGATCTGGCAGGTCGAGACCGGCCTGACTATCAGTGGCGCGCCCGGTTACGGCGAGGGGCTGGTGCTGCTCGGAACCGAGGAGGCGATGGTGGTGGTGCTCGATGCCGCCACCGGCGAGGAGCGCTGGCGCAACAAGGCGAGTAGCGAGGTGCTGGCCACCCCCGTTGCGGCAGAGGGCGTGGTGATCGCCCACACCCTGGACGACAAGCTCATTGCCTACGATGCCGGGAGTGGCAACTTCCTCTGGCGCTACGATCACCAGATGCCCGTGCTGACCCTGCGTGGCAGCGGCGTACCCGCCACCAGCCGCTCCGCGGTCCTGTGCGGGCTATCCGGTGGCCGGCTGGTGTCACTGGATATCGAAACCGGGCGCTCGCTGTGGGAGGCGGCGGTGGTTATTCCCAGCGGCCGCAGCGAGCTGGAGCGTGTGACCGATATCGACGGCGAGCCGCTGATCATCGACGGCACCGTCTACGTGGCGACCTATCAGGGCGTGGTGGCGGCACTGGGCGAGACGACCGGTCGCACCCTGTGGAGTACCAAGTTGTCCTCCTACAACAAGGTTGCCATCGACTGGCAGCGTGTGTTCGTCGCCGATGCCGATGGTGCGCTGATCGCCCTCGATGCGGACACCGGCGAACGGCAGTGGTCCTATGACGACCTGCGTACCCGCAAGCTGTCGCCGCCGGCGGTCTTCGGCGGTTATCTCGTGGTCGGCGATCTTGAGGGCTATGTGCATTTTTTCGATGCGGAGAGCGGCCGCCCGGTGGCCCGCATCCGTATCGGTGACGACCCCATCACTGCGCCACCGGTGGTGCTAAATGGTGCCCTCTACGTCCTCGGTGACGGTGGCGAGCTTGCCGCCATCCACCTGCCTGGCCCGAAGTCGTTCTGAGTCGGGTGCTACCGGTTATCGCCCTGGTGGGGCGCCCCAATGTCGGCAAGTCGACCCTCTTCAACCAGCTCACGCGCAGCCGGGATGCCCTGGTGGCGGATCAGCCCGGCCTGACCCGTGACCGCCAGTACGGCATCGGCCGGATCGGCCAGTTTCCTTACGTGGTGGTCGACACCGGGGGTATCAGCGACGAGAACGCAGGTGTCGATGCGCTGATGCAGCAGCAGGTGCAACAGGCGATCGGTGAGGCCGATCACGTGCTGTTCCTGCTCGATGCCCGGGAGGGGGCGTCCGCGGCCGATGCGGCCATCGCCGAGCAGCTGCGGCGGACGGGCAAACCGGTCACCGTGGTACTGAACAAGACCGAGAGCCTGGATAGGGAAATGGTCAGCGCCGAATTTTACGGACTCGGCATGGGTGAACCTGTGGCCATCGCCGCCGCCCACGGCCGCGGCGTCAAACACCTGATCAACCGCGTCCTCGACACCCTGCCGCCGCCGGAGGAAGACGCGCTGGCAGATGAGGACAAGGGTGTCCAGATCGCCGTGGTGGGCCGCCCCAATGTCGGCAAGTCGACCCTGGTCAACCGACTGCTGGGCGAGGAACGGGTGGTGGCCTACGACAAGCCCGGCACTACGCGGGACAGCATCTTCATTCGCTTCGAGCACGAGGATCGTCCCTATACCCTCATCGACACCGCCGGTGTTCGGCGGCGTGCGCGCATCGATCAGACCATCGAGAAATTCAGTGTGGTTAAGACCCTGCAGGCGATGGAGCAGGCCAACGTGGTACTGTTGGTGCTCGATGCCCATGACGGTGTGACGGAGCAGGATGCAACCCTCGCCGGCCACGTGCTCGACAGCGGCCGCGCGCTGGTGGTGGTGATCAACAAGTGGGATGGGCTGGAGAGCGACGAGCGCGAGCGCATCAAGTCAGACCTGCAGCGCAAGCTGCCCTTCCTCGATTTTGCCGAATGGCGGTTCGTCTCCGCACTGCATGGCTCGGGGGTGGGTCACCTGCTGGAGGCCGTCGATCACGCCTATGAGGCCGCCATGCGCGACCTCAAGACCTCGGAGCTGACCCGCATACTCGAACGGGCAGTGATGGAGCACCAGCCACCCATGGTGCGCGGGCGCCGTATCAAGCTGCGCTATGCCCACCAGGGTGGCAAGAACCCGCCGTTGATCGTCATCCACGGCACCCAGGCGGAGGCCGTGCCCGCCACCTATCATCGCTATCTGGTGAACCGTTTCCGCAAGGCCTTCGATCTCTACGGCACGCCGGTGCGGGTGGAATTCCGCAGTGGCGACAATCCCTTTGCGGGGCGTCGCAACAAACTCACGCCGCGCCAGGAACGCAAGCGCAAGCGCATGGTGAAGTTCACCAAGCGCGCGAAAAAATAGGCCGGTCCGGCATACGGCCGGCCGCGTCTGCGGTCACTCTCCTTTCTTCATTCCGTGCAGCGGCGACGGCGGCAGCAACGATTCCACCCGGGAGATGATCCGGCCCTCGCCGAGCAGCGTCTCGACGGCCTGCCCGACCTGCAACTCGCTGGCGCGACGGACGATGGTGCCGTCATCAGGCAGCCTGGCAATGGCGTAGCCGCGGGAAAGTGTCTGCAGCGGGCTCACCGTGTGCAGTCGCCGGGCAAGCCCGGCAAGCTGCTGGCGCCGCCGTGCCTGGTCATGGCGCCAGGCCTGATCAAGTCGGTGGCGCAGCGCCGTCAGTTGCGCCATGACCAGGCGTATCCGTCGCGTGGGGGCGAGGAGTTCGAGTCGCCCCTGCAAGGCGGACAGTCGCTGGCGTCTGTTCGTCAGCTGCTGCCTCATGGCGCGGTCGAGTCGCACGGTCAGTTCATCGAGACGCTGCTGATTCAGCCGCAGCCGATTCGCCGGGTCCAATGCGCGCAGGCGTAACTGCAGGTTGCCCAGGCGGCTGCGACACTGCTGTAACTGGTGATGCATGTGCCGTTGCAGGCGCTCGCGCAGCTGGCGGATCTGGCGCATCAGCACCTGTTGATCCGGTGTTGCAAGCTCGGCGGCCGCCGAGGGTGTGGGTGCGCGCCGGTCGGCGACGAAATCGGCAATGGTGAAGTCTATCTCGTGACCCACAGCGGAGATGACGGGGATCCGGCTGGCTGCGACGGTGCGGGCGAGCTGCTCATCGTTGAAGGCCGAGAGGTCTTCCAGCGAACCGCCGCCACGGGTGAGGATCAGCAGGTCGCAATCACCCCGTTGATTGGCAAGCTGCAGTGCCTCGGTAATCTCGGCCGCGGCGCCGTCACCCTGCACCCGCACCGGATAGATCAGCACCGGCAGGGCAGGGAACCGCCGGGCCAGCACCTGCAGTACGTCCCGCACGGCGGCCCCGCTGGGCGAGGTGATCAGGCCCAGGCGGCGTGGGATAGTCGGCAGGGGCCGCTTGCGCTCGCTGGCAAACAGCCCTTCGCCTTCGAGCTTCTGCTTCAGTTCCTCGAAGGCACGTTGCAGCGCGCCTTCTCCCGCCGCTTCCATGTGCTCGATGATGAGCTGGAAGTCACCGCGTGGCTCGTAGAAGCTGATCCGTGCACGCACCAGCACGTGATCCCCGGACGCGGGCTGGAAGCGCAGCAGATTGCGTTTGTTGCGGAACAGGGCGCAGCGCACTTGGGCGTGGCTGTCCTTGAGCGAGAAATAGAGATGTCCCGAGCGCGGCTGGGCCAGGTTGGATATCTCGCCTTCCACCCACAGTAGCGGGAAGCTGCCCTCCAGTACGTGGCGTACTTCGCTGTTGAGGCGGCTGATGGTGAAGATGTCGCGGTTGGGTGGACGTGTTTCACTCATGATCATTTCTTGCAGGCTAGCCGACCAGTATAGCCCAGCATCAGGCCCCGCTGTCTGTTTCAGCGCGGGCCACGCCGAACCCGACCGGCCCCCGGGATACCACCCACCTGCAAGAGTTTGTGGGGGCTGATATTGCTGCATCTGACACAGGTCAGAAAAACAGGGCGGGACTGGGCATAGCATGATGGATGCAGATGATAATCACGCACGAGTTCATCAAAGGGGAGGACGTATGGCTGACATGTTTTCAGACGAGTGGATGAAGGGTTTCATGGAGCGCTGGAATGCCGACCCGGAGCTGGCCGGTGCACTGGAGCAGATCGGTTTCAGTTCCACTATCGGCTATGGCTTCGACGGCGAGGAGCAGCCACGGGGCATGATCAAGGTGGAGAATGGCCACGTGGTCGAGGCGGGCGCCTACGACGGCAGTACCGAGCTGAACTGGGATATCCGTGCCAGCGAGGACAACTGGAAGAAGTGGATGAAGAAACCGCCCGGCATGATGGGCCTGGGCGTCGCCTACACCTCGCGCAAGATGAAGTTCAACAAGGGTGACTACAGCGCGATGATCAAGGACCCGCGTATGGCCGGGCCCTTCATCAAGAGCTTCGCTGCCATGGCCGGCTGATTCAGGCAGCTGGTGCGACGAGGGATGCCGCCCCATGGGGCGGCATCTCCATTTATCGGCGCCGATGCAGCAGCAGGCGGATATAAGGCAACCCCATTGACAGCAGCAGGATGCCCATCGCCACGGTGAGCCGGTCCCGTGCAACCAGCCAGATCACTGTCGCCAGGCTGAAGGCCATGGAGGCACTGCAGTCGAACAAGGTGCCGATCAGCCGCTGGCGCCGTTCCCCGCTGTCGCTGCCGAGCAGGACGATCAGCACGGGGGGCAGGAAGTGCAGAGGCGCGTAGAACAATGCGATGATCAGCCAGACCAGCCAGTCGTTCAGGTTCATGGATCTGTCTTGTGTTCGATGGAGTGCCCGAGGATGAGTGATTATCTCCCAGCCGGGGTTGTCCGGCCATGACCGATGATCCGAGGCCTCATATTGCCTATTTCTCGGATGTGCTGTGTGTCTGGGCCTATACCGCACAGATCCGGCTCGACGAGCTCAGGCGCCAGTACGGCGACAGAATCAGGCTCTCGTACCACTTCATACCCGTCTTCGGCTGCACCGCACAGCGGGTCGGCGAGGGCTGGAGGGAGGAGGGCGGCTACGCTGCCTTCGGCGAACACGTGCGCGGCGTCTGCCGGCAGTTTCCCCATGTTCAGGTCAGTGAACGTCTGTGGCAGGGCGAGGTGCCGGCCAGTTCATCCAGCTGTCACCTGTTTCTCAAGGCGGTGCAGTTGCTCGAGCAGGAGGGGCGGATCGATCCCGCCGGGCAATCGGCGTTCGAGGGACGCAGCCTGTTCGAGGAACTGTCCTGGCGGGTGAGGCTAGCCTTCTTCAGCGATGCCCGCAATGTCGCCGATATCACCTGTCTGTTGTCGTTGGCCGGGGAGCTCGGCCTGCCGCTGGAGGCGATTCGCCGCCTCATCGACCACGGTGAGGCAATGGCGGCGCTGTGCCGTGACATCGAGTTGCGGGACGAGTTCAAGGTGGAGGGCAGCCCCAGTTACGTGCTCAACGAGGGTCGGCAGAAACTCTATGGCAACGTCGGCTACAAGGTCATCGCCGCCAATGTCGAGGAACTGATCAACCGGCCGGAGGGGCAGGCGAGCTGGTGCTGATCCGCCTCAGTTCTTCTGCTGCTTGGACTTGCACTCCTTCATACTCAAGTAGGCCCAGCCCCAGGCAACCAGGAAGGCCACCGCGAAGGTGATGATGATCGAGATGTTGCCCCCGCCGGCGATCAGCGAGACCAGCCACAACACGACGGCGATGCCGATGCCGAAGACGGCGGTAATCAGGAAGGAACGTAGCAGTAACATGGTCTCTCCTCGATGCTCGTGCTGCAGCGCGCATCAGCGGAATTGAATATACGCCCAGCCTAGCCAGAAGAGCGCAGCCTGGCATTGATCCCTGTCAAGCGGTCAGCACACCGGCAAGCAACTGCGGTTGCCGATCAGGTCTTTGGCAGAGTGACGCCTGTCTGGCCCTGGTACTTGCCGCCACGGTCCTTGTAGGAGGTCTCGCAGGGCTCGTCTGACTCGAAGAATAGCATCTGTGCCACACCTTCATTGGCATAGATCTTGGCGGGCAGCGGTGTGGTGTTGGAGAACTCGAGGGTGACGTGACCCTCCCACTCGGGTTCCAGCGGGGTGACGTTGACGATGATGCCGCAGCGGGCATAGGTCGACTTGCCGAGACAGACGGTCAGCACACTGCGCGGAATGCGGAAATACTCCACCGTGCGCGCCAGGGCGAAAGAGTTGGGAGGGATGATGCAGACGTCGGATTTGACGTCGACGAAGCTGTCCTCGTCGAAGGCCTTGGGATCCACCACCGCGGAGTTGATGTTGGTGAAGATCTTGAAATCATCCGAGCAACGCACATCGTAGCCATAGCTGGATGTGCCGTGAGAGATGATCCTGCCCTCGGCATTTTCACGCACCTGGCCCGGCTCGAAGGGCTCGATCATGCCCTCCTGTTCGGCCATGCGGCGGATCCAGCGGTCTGACTTGATGCTCATGGATTTCGTGTTCCGGCTGATCTGAAGCGTCCGACATCTTACACGGGCAGGGGGGTCTGTTCCATGCCGCGGAGCGTCGCCGGCAGACACAAAAAAGCCGGGACGGATCCCGGCTCCTGCATGCCTGCTCCTGCCCCCGGATTCAGTTGTTCTGGATCACGATGTTGGGGAACTTGGAGGCGTAGCTCTTGGCCTGCATGGCCAGCTTGGCTGCGGTCTTGCGGGCGATGTCGCGGTAAATCTGGGCGATACGGGACTCGGGTTCGGCCACCACGGTGGGCTTGCCGGAGTCGGTCTCCTCGCGGATGCGCATCTCCAGCGGCAGGGCGCCGAGGAAGTCCACACCGTACTGCTCGGCCATGCGCTGGCCGCCGCCCTCGCCGAAGATGTGCTCCTCGTGGCCGCACTTGGAGCAGATGTGGGTGGACATGTTCTCGACGATGCCGAGCACCGGCACCTCCACCTTTTCGAACATCTTGAAGCCCTTGCGGGCGTCGAGCAGGGCGATGTCCTGGGGGGTGGTGACCACCACCGCGCCGGATACGGGTACCTTCTGGGCCAGGGTCAGCTGGGTGTCACCGGTGCCGGGCGGCAGGTCGATGACCAGGTAGTCGAGGTCGGACCAGTTGGTGTCGTTGAGCAGCTGCTCCAGCGCCTGGGTGACCATCGGGCCACGCCAGATCATCGGGGTCTCCTCGTCGATCAGGAAGCCGATGGACATGGCCTGCAGGTGGTAGCTGTTCATCGGCTCCAGGGTCTTGCCGTCCTTGGAGTCGGGCTTGCCGGAGATGCCCAGCATGCGTGGCTGCGAGGGGCCATAGATGTCGGCGTCGAGGATGCCGACCTTGGCGCCTTCCGCGGCCAGGGCCAGGGCCAGGTTGACCGAAGTGGTGGATTTGCCGACACCCCCCTTGCCCGAGGCCACGGCGATGATGTTCTTGACGTTATCGATGGGCTTGAGCGACTTCTGCACCGAGTGCGCAGTGATGTTCCAGCTGAGGTCCACGTCGCAGCTGGACACGCCTTCCACGCCCTCGACGGCGGCCTTGACCGCGTTGGCGATCTCGTCGGCCGCGCCCTTGGCAGGGAAGCCCAGCACAACCTTGACCTTGACCTTGTCACCATCGATCTCGATGTCCTTGACGCACTTGGTGCTGATAAGGTCTTTTTCCATGTTGGGCTCGATATAGCCCTTGATGGCCTCTTCGATCTGTTCTTTGGTCACTTCTGCCATGTTGGCGCTCTCCTGAAACCTGGTATTGCGCCGGGCGGCGCGTATCGCTGTTTTTCGCTGGCGGTGGATTCTACACCAGCCCCCGTTAATTCCCAAGTGTTTTACTTGGTCTTTGACCGGATGCCGCCGCGCAGCCCACTAATATATGAAATAATGCGCCGTTCCGTCATCCACTCCATCGCCGAACAAGACTACATTCATGAGTGAAAACCCGCGAAAGATCCTGGTTACCAGTGCCTTGCCCTATGCCAACGGCCCGATCCACATCGGCCACCTGGTGGAGTACATCCAGACCGATATCTGGGTGCGTTACCAGAAGATGCGGGGCGAGCAATGCTGGTATGTGTGTGCCGACGATGCCCATGGCACACCCATCATGTTGCGGGCGCGGGCGGAGGGTATCACGCCGGAAGCGCTGATCGCCAAGACCTCGCAGGAGCATCAGGCGGACTTCGCCGGCTTCACCATCGATTTCGACAATTACGGCAGCACCCACTCGGAAGAGAATCGCGAACTGGCCAACCGCATCTACCTGGCCAACAAGGCGGCAGGGCATATCCACACCCGCACCATCCAGCGCCCGTACGATCCCGAGGAGCAGATGTTCCTGCCCGACCGCTTCATCAAGGGCGAGTGCCCCCGCTGTGGCGCGCCGGACCAGTATGGCGACAACTGCGAGGTGTGCGGTGCCAGCTATGACCCCTCCGAGCTGAAGAACCCGGTATCCGCCATCTCCGGCGCCACCCCGGTGCTCAGGGATACCGAGCAGTTCTTCTTCGATCTCGGCCATTTCGAGAAGATGCTGCGTGAATGGACCAGCAGCGGCCGTCTGCAACCGGCCATCGCCGCCAAGCTCAGGGAATGGTTCGATGCCGGACTGAAGGACTGGGAGATCTCCCGCGATGCACCCTATTTCGGCTTCGAGATCCCCGGGGCGCCGGGCAAGTTCTTCTATGTCTGGATGGATGCGCCGATTGGCTACATGGCCAGCTTCAAGCAATTATGCGAGCGCGAGGGACTGGATTTCGACCAGTGGTGGAAGGCGGACTCGGAAACCGAGCTGTACCATTTCATTGGCAAGGACATCGCCTATTTCCACACCCTGTTCTGGCCGGCCATGCTCGCCGGGGCCGGTTTCCGTACGCCGACCAAGGTGTTCTGTCACGGCTTTCTCACCGTCGACGGGCAGAAGATGTCAAAGTCCCGTGGCACCTTCATCAAGGCCCGCACCTATCTCGACCACCTCAATCCCGAGGCCCTGCGTTACTACTTCGCCGCCAAGCTGGGCGATGGCATCGACGACATCGATCTCAACCTCGAGGATTTCGTGCAGCGGGTGAACTCGGACCTGGTGGGCAAGGTGGTCAACATCGCCAGCCGCTGTGCCGGCTTCATCAGGAAGCGCTTCGAGGGCAGGCTGGCTGGTGAACTGGCCGAGCCCGAGCTGTTCCGCACCTTCGTCCGTGCCGGCGATGAGATCGCCAGCCTGTACGAGCAGCGCCAGTTCGGCCACGCGGTGCGCGAGATCATGGCTCTGGCGGATCTGGCCAACCAATATATCGACGAGAAGGAGCCCTGGGTGGTGGCCAAGCAGAACGGGCGTGACGCTGAGCTGCAGGCCATCTGCTCCATGGGCATCGAACTGTACCGGGTACTGATCGGCTACCTGCGTCCGGTGCTGCCGGTAATTGCAGAAAAATCGGAGCAGTTCCTGCAGATCGATTCGTTGGACTGGGCCGCGCTGGCCGAGCCGATGGGTGATCATGTCATTGCCAAGTTCAAGCCGCTGATGACCCGTATCGATGACGAGCAGGTGCAGAAGATGGTCGATCAGTCCAAAGAGGATCTCGCTGCCCAGCCGCAGGCCATGCCGGCCAAGGCAAGTGTCGGGGATGCGTTGGTGAAGGATCCCATCGCCGGGACCATCGACTATGACAGCTTTGCCAAGGTCGACCTGCGGGTGGCCCGTATTGTCAGTGCCGAGCCGGTGGCGGGCGCGGACAAGCTGCTGCAGCTGACCCTCGACCTCGGTGGCGAGACGCGCAACGTGTTTGCCGGGATCAAGTCGGCCTATCGACCAGAGGATCTGGAAGGCAGGCTGACGGTCATGGTGGCCAATCTCGCGCCGCGCAAGATGCGGTTCGGTGTCTCGGAGGGGATGGTGCTGGCGGCCGGGCCGGGTGGCAGGGAGCTGTTCATTCTCAGCCCCGACAGCGGGGCCGAGCCGGGGATGAAGGTGAAATAGCCGGAGCCCCTCCGCGGCTCATCCGGCAAGCGCCCTCCACGGATGTCCGTGGAGGGCGTTTTATGTTCAGGAGTTGGATGCCTGGCGGTCACAGGCCGTGCGGCAGCCGCCACGGCTCATGCAGCGAATGATGTAGAACGCCGTTACCGATCCGCAGATCAGGAATACCAGGATGGTGATCAGTTCGGCCACGTCGGGACTGACGCCGGCGACGGTCATGGTTATCCAGCTCAGGAAGGCGATGGCTGTCGCAAAGAACGGGATCAGCAGGTATGGGGCGTAACGTCCAAAATACTTGCACAGGCGCATGGATACTCCATTGGTCGGCTTTATTGTTATTGGGTGTGTTTCAGGCGCGCATCCTCTGTCGGATGTCGGCGGGATGGTCGCCCGTCAAGGCTGCTCAGCGTTCCCCTGGTCGAGGCACGATCATCAGGCCCTCGCAACGAGTCTACATGCCTTTATCGGACAGCGTACGGGTATCTTGAGGCGTTTGATTGATGCTGATCAAACGGAACGATGCAGCCGGCTGACCGCCCTCGGCTAGAGTAGTCTCGGGATGTAGGGATGTATCAGGTCGTAGCCGAGAAAGCTCAGGACGCCGATGAAAAAAGCCCGATATGCCAATGGCTTGTCGGACTTTCCACCCAGCATGCTGATGGCCACGCCGGTACTGGCACAGGCCAGGCTGACGAGGAACAGCAGCAGCGCAAGGCCCAGGTCGATCCACTCCCCGGGCCCCGCGGACTGTTCCGGGCCGGCGGACAGCCTCCAGTAGACCGTTGCCCGGTACAGCAGCGCCCCGAGTGCAAGGAGGATGGTGGCCTTTTCGAGCAGGCCGGCAAGGTGCTTGATACGGGACAGTCTGGACATCCGCTGGGTCTCCGGGGGTTGCGCGGTCCCGTCGATTGTAAACGGGCGGGCCCGGCGGGCAAACGGCATGTCACCGTCGCCCGCCGGGCCCGCCGCACTCACCCCAAGGACAGGGGGGACGATACTCAGAGTGCCTTCTTGCAGAAATACCAGTCGACGCACTCGTAGCCTTCCGCCATCCGCGCCTCGGCCGCCTCGGCGGTGGCAGGCGGTGGGACGATCACCTTGTCACCCGGCTGCCAGGCCTCGGGGGTTGCCACGCCATTACTGTCGGATGTCTGCAGCGCCGCGACCAGTCGCAGGAACTCGTCGATGGAACGGCCATTGGTCATCGGGTAGTAGACCATGGCACGCAACACGCCCTCGGGGTCGATGATGAAGGTGGCACGCACTGCCGAGGTGTCCGATGCCCCCGGATGCACCATGCCGTAGCTTGTAGCGACCTTCATATCCAGATCAGCAATGATCGGGAAGGGGATCTCCACATCGAATTTCTCCTTGATGTTGCGGATCCAGGCCAGGTGGGCGTAATGGCTGTCGATGGACAGACCCAGCAACTCGGTATTCAAGGCCTTGAACTCGCCGGCCCGCTTGGCGAAGGCCATGAATTCGGTGGTGCAGACCGGGGTGAAGTCCGCAGGGTGGGAAAACAGCACCAGCCACTTTCCCTTGAAATCCGCAAGTTTCTTCACCCCATGGGTGGTCACTGCCTCGAAGTCCGGGGCGGGCTTGTTGAGTTGCGGCAATGCGCAGTTGTTTTCAGTCACGTTTTCCATTTTCGGCTTCCTTTCAGTTGGCATATTAGTGTGTGCTGATAATGGTGGGGCCGCCCGGATGATTTGTAAAATCGTTTTAATTCATGAGCAGGATAGGCATTACCTATTTTAATGGTCTCGGTTATCAAGGCCGACCGCGGCATCGCTTCGCGACCGCATGGCTCATGACAGTAATGGTGGTGTAGCGGTCGTCATGCGGACTTGAAAACCGGGGGGATGAACGCCAGTTTCAATGAAGGTATTCGAGTTCATGATCCCGATGGCAGAAGGGACTTGCTGAATGCCTGTTGAGGTATATCAACGTCGCCGGGGGAAAAAGGGTTCATGATCGTTCCTGTATCGATCAGACAGCCGCCCGAATCCGGCGGAGAAGAAGTCAGGGCGCGGGGAGTGGAAATGAGGTTTTACTCCCGCGGGCCCGTGAGAATGACAGTCAATTCACCCTAGACGAGGAGTCCACCATGTCCAAAACCCTGATTCTGGTCGCCGAAGGCAGCCGGGCACGGCTTTATCTGAGCAACTCCCCTACCAAGCCCTGGCAGGAGATCGAAGACCTGATCGAACCGAAAGGCCGTATGCACGAAGGTGATCTGGTGACGGATGAAAAGGGGGCGGACCCGGGTACCCCGGGCGGGGAAGGCAAGGCGCGCCATGTGTTCGAGGACAAGGTGGCCCCCACCGAGGCGGTGCAGCAAGCCTTCGCCAATGAACTGTGTGGCGATCTCGAACGCCGCCGGCTGGCCGGCGAGTACAACCGTCTGATCCTAGTGGCGGCACCCGCCTTCCTGGGGATGCTGCGCAAGTGCATGAGTCCCGAGGTGACGAAGATGGTGGTCGAGGAACTTGCCAAGGACCTGGTGATGGAGGATGCCCAGTCCATCAGGGACCGCCTTGCCACGCTCTGCTGAAAGGCCCCAAACCCTGTCCAGAGGATATCGGAGGTAGCGCCATGAGTAATGAGATAGATCCAATCGTCGACAACTGGTATCACCATCTCGATAAGGGTCAGCGTTTTTATGTGGTGGACGTCAATGAGGAGGACGGCACCATTGAGATCCAGTATTTCGATGGCACGGTGGAAGAGATCGATCGTGATGCCTGGCCGCTGCTGGATATCGAGGTCTCGGAGGAACCGGAGAACTGGAGTGGTCCCCTGGACGTGGCCGAGACAGAGGATCTCGGCGCCGATGTCACCGATACCACGGACGAGGACTGGGTGGCGCCGCTGGAGGAGATCAAGCCCGATGCACTCAAGACCGAGGATGACTGGGGTGATGGCAAGCCGGATGAAGAGCCGGAGGATGTGCTGCCGGAAGACCTGATCGACTAGGATTCCACTGAAAGCAGTAGTTCAAGGGCACAGGGATGTGTCGCCAAATCGGTCGCAGCAGGCAGTTGATTCCGAGAGGCCCGGGATCGGCTTGTTCAGGGCTTCAGTAGCGCACAGCTGGCGTCTCGATGGGCAGGCCGTTGCCCCGGGCGTTCAGGTAGACCTCCAGGTCGATGTACTCGTCGGCATCACGCTCGAAGGGTTCGGCACGAAACGAGCGCAGGCATTCTTCGAGGCGGCGTTGCAGGCTGGTGATTCTGCCGCTGCCCAGCCGGTACTCCGGGAAGCCGTTGGTCTGTCCCTCGGTCAGGATCTGCCCGCGCAGGTACTGACCCGCGTACTGGTCGTGACAGACGTAGCAGGCCATGTTCATCTGCCCGAATCGGGTGTGATAAAGGGCCTTTCCCGCCTCGTAAAAGGGCCGCATCGGCCCGCTGATATCCACATTGACCGGCTCACCACGGGCCCGGTTTCGGACGAAGGTCTCCAGCGCCACCAGTTCAGTGCAGCCGGGGACAAAGGGGATATTGTCCAAATGTTCCTCCCAGCAGAAATTAACCTGCTGCTGCAGAGTGAACGGCCGTCCCAGTTCCGGGTTGTAGATCGGGTAGCGCGCGATCTTCTTCGGATCCAGCTTCTCGCCATCCTCGCCATGGCAATCGCTGCAACGCCTGCCGTTGTTGCCGGGCGTATTGAAAAGCGCGTGACCCATGTCGACCGTCGCCATGCCCGGGTTGGCGAATTCGTCGTCCTGCATGGCCTGGGTCTCAGCCTGCAGGTAGTCGTAGCCCGATTTCGGCTGGTCCGCCCAGATCAGGGGTGAAAGCAGCAGCATCATGCCCATCTTCAATAACTTCGCCATGGCACGCGCTCTCATTGCAGGGTCATCAGATAAGCCACCACATCCTCCAGCTGCTGAGCATTCAACACGGGCTTGCCATAGTAGTCGTCCGCCACCTGGTTCAGGGTGGTCGGATCCTTGTGGAAAGGTGGCATGACGGTGGTGGGTATCCGCCGGGATTCATCGGCCACGCGCAGCCTTATCTGACCGGCATTCAGCCGGGATGCGATGCCGTCCAATGGTGGGCCGACCGTGCCCTGGAAACCGGCCTCGGGTATGGGCAGACGGTGGCAGGCCAGGCAGTTGCCGAGGTCTTTGCGACGGGCGATCTCACGTCCGCGCGAGGCATCGCCGGTGAGCCCGCCAAGCGGCTGCGGGATTGAGTCGCCCACAGCCTGCCAGGGCACGAAGCCTTCCGCTGCGGCGAGCGGAGACACCACCAGAGGCAGCAAGCTGATGATGATTCGCTGGCAGTATCGGCAGACCAAGGATATCTCCGGCAGAGAGGGCAGGCGTCATTAAGGGCGCCTGCCCGGTGCGCCGTCAACCACGGGATGAGCCTTGCTTGACCCGGATCAGTTACCGGCAGACGGTCGGTTTGTGGTCAACGTACCGAGCGGTAAGTGCCCGAGCGTCCGCGCTTGCTCAGCACCAACTGCCACAGCTGTCCCTGCCGTGAACGGAAGAAGCCTGCGCAGCTGAGCAGGTAGTATTTCCACATGCGATGGAAACGTTCCCCGTATTTCGCCTCCAGTCCGGGCCAGGCATGTTCGAAGCGCGCCCACCAGGCGGTCAGGGTGCGATCGTAGTCCGGTCCGAAGTTGTGCCAGTCCTCGATCAGGAAACGCCCCTCAAGGACATCGGCCAATTCGCGCGCGGAGGGCAGCTTGCCATTGGGAAAGATGTAACGGTCGATCCAGGGGTCAACTGTGGTGAAGGTCTTGTGGCTGCCGATGGTATGCAGCAGGAACAGGCCCTCGTCGCCAAGCAGGCGGGAGGCCGTATCGAAATATGCCGGATAGTTCTTGGCACCCACGTGTTCGAACATGCCGACGGAGACGATCTTGTCGAAGCGGCCATCGAGCTCGCGGTAATCCATCAGTTCGAAACGCACGGGCAGCCCGCTGCAGCGTTGCTGTGCCAGCTGCAGCTGTTCCCTGGAAACAGTGACCCCCACCACCTCCACGCCGTAATGGCTGGCCGCGTGCTGCGCCAGGCCGCCCCAGCCACAGCCGATCTCCAGCAGGCGCTCGCCGGGCCTGAGTTCCAGCTTGCGGCAGATCAGGTCCAGCTTGTTAAGCTGCGCCTGCTCCAGGTTGTCGGCCTGATGCCAGTAGCCACAGGAATAACTCATGGTGGGGTCGAGCATCGCCTCGAAAACATCGTTGCCGATGTCGTAGTGCTGTTCGCCCACCTGGAAGGCCCTCGAGGTGGACTGCAGGTTGAACAGGCGGTGGCGCAGGATCTCGCCAAGCAGGCGGATGCGCACCCAGCCACCGAGTTTCTCATCGATGTCGGCGCGCAACAGACGATGAAACAACTCGGCGAGGTCGTGGCAATCCCACAGCCCCTCCATGTAAGCCTCACCAAATCCCAGGGAACCCTGGGTGAGGATGCGGCGGTAGACCGTTTCGTCGTGGACCTGAATGTCCCAGGGCGAGTCACCGTTGAAGCGTACCCCGGCCTGTGCGACGAGCTCGAGCAGCACGCGTGGCGGTGCGGGTTGAGTCGGATCCTGCTGAAAGCCACCTTCGGTGACGAGCTTGTCGTCGAGCATGTGGAGCCCCCCTTTTAAACTGGCGATTCAGGCCTGGTCCAGCCACGACGCACCCTCCTGCCAAGCAGGTGATCCCGTTGGTACAGACAAGGCGGGGACCACCGGCGGGGATGCCTTTTGTTCCTTATTTGATAGTTGAATCTCTTGCCAAGTTCAAGAAATGAACGGGTGGCAAGGAGGTGGCAGGGGCGTGAATGAACAGGCTTGGTGGGACGGGGGCGGCAGAAGAGGGCGGTCCGGTGATGCCCGGATCGCCGGCTCTTCCTTTATTTCTTGCAGGTGGATATGCCGAACGGCAGATAGGCCGGGCACCAGCCGATGAGGGCGGTGACGATCGGCACGATGCCGATGGCACCCCACCAGCTGTTGTAATACACGCCGGCAGCGATGATGACGGCGCCGAGAATCAGACGGATGACCTTGTCGGTCTTGCCTACGTTGCAGTTCATGGTGTTCTCCTTCCGCTCAGTAAAAGTCAGTTATTGACGACCCCATGCTGAAGTCTGCATCTCATCCCTTCGACAGGCAATGATAATGCGCAGTTTCCGGGGATGACGAGCAAATACCCCTTCCTGCCTGGGGCAGGCTCAGCGGCCATAGAGACGACGCAACTCGTCCTTGGCCTGTTCCAGTACCTGGCGCTGTGCCGGGTCCAGGTTGCTGCCGGCGCGGTTGATGTAGAACACCAGCATGGACATGGCGGAACGGAACGGCTCGGCCTTGCGCCGGGTGCTCGCCTCGGCCGAGCGGCTCAGGGAACGGGCGATGCGTTTCGGGTCCTGCCAGGTGAAGACCCCGTCCTC